>JACVJA010000024.1 GCA_015661035.1 Candidatus Calidifonticultor daggyaiensis
ATGCTATCCAAAACTATGATTTAAGAAAAATAGCAATTATAGATTTTGATGTTCATCATGGTAACGGAACTCAAGATATTTTTTATGCTGAAAGTGAGGTTTTTTATATTTCAATTCATCAATATCCGCATTATCCTGGAAGCGGTTATTATCATGAAATCGGTTTAGGGCAAGGCAAAGGGTTTAATTTAAATATACCAGTTACACCTTATTCAGAAGAGTCAGATTATTTATTTGCATTTATAGATATAGTTTTGCCAGCATTGATTTTTTATAAGCCTCAGCTAATTCTAGTTAGTGCTGGGTTTGATTGTCACAAAGATGATATGCTGTCAAGTATAAATTTAGAGACTAGTTCTTTTTATAAATTGGCATGCCTAATTAAAATTATAAAGCATTTTACCTCATATTATCCAGTTGGATTTGTATTAGAAGGTGGCTATAATTTAAATGCTTTATCTGAAAGTGTTTTAAAAGTAATTGAAGCAATTGATTTTTTTGATGTTGAACAAAAAATTTTAAAACCATATCAGCTAAAATTAAATGGTTTAAATGAAAAAGATTTTGATAAAAATTTAAAAAATAAAAAAACAATAAATAAAACAATAAATAATTTAGATAGAGACAATTTGAATTCTTTTACCTCTTTTTTAAAAGGAATATTTTTAAAAGATAGCAAGAAAAGTTTAATTCCTAATAAGCAAAATATTAAAACTTTTGAAGCCATAAAGAAGATATTTTTTTTAGCATTTTTATTTTTATTAATTTTTTTATCGATAGGTTTTTTTATTAGCTGTAGAGAATATGATAATAAGTTAGATATTGCTTACTTTTTTAAGACAGATCCAGAAAAAGCTGTTTTAAATTTTTTATATGCTTTAAACGCCCATGATTCTGAATATATTTTTTCTAATTTACTTTTAGATTCAGATAGGAAAAAAATTAGTAAGGAAAAATTTATTGAAGAATTTGATAAAATATTATCCTCGGTTAAAAGTATTGAAATTGAAAAAGTTGTTTATTTAGGATTTGAAAATGATTTATGTAAAGTTGTTGTAGATTTTAAGGTATATTATACAAATAGTAATGTTAGCAGCTATAAAAAGTATTTTTATTTAAAAAAAGAAAATAATGTATGGAAATTGGTTTTTGATAAGACTTTTATATAATTTTGTATGATTATGTATTATAATATCATTTGATTTTTTTAAAAACCGCTTTAGTTTATTGTCTTTTTAAGTTTTTGGGAGGTGGTTAAAATGGTTGATGAGAAAAAAGGTCCAAAAAAGGGTGATGAAGCAGTTGAAGAACTGCTCAAAATTAAAAAGAAGGTAAGCAAGCAAGATGGCCAAATTGATGATAAAAATGGCATTTGCATGGGTAAGGATAATGTGGATAAAGTCAGCAATAAAGTAAATTTAAATTTGGAAAAAGAAACTGAAGAAAGCATCGGAGAAAAAATTAAAATAGATTATGAAAAAGAAATTGAACAATACAAAGAAGAAATTGAGCTTTTAAGAAAAGAGCTTGAACATTATAAAAAAGTTGAAGAAGAATATCTTGATAAATTAAAAAGAATTCATGCAGATTATGATAACTATAGAAAAAGGGCTTTAAAAGAACAAATAGACACAATTGCAAGAGCAAACAAAGATCTAATTGAAAAAATGTTGCCGATTATTGATAGTTTTGAGCAAGCCTTAATTATAGGTCAAGATTTAAAGGGAAGTGAGGATGAGTTCTTAAAAGGTGTTAAGATGATTTATCAAAAACTTATGGAAGTATTGGAAAAAGAAGGCGTTACTGTAATTGATCCAAAGGGGAAAGAATTTAATCCTCATGAATGTGAGGCTGTAGCAACAGAAAGTGTTGATGATGTTGAAGAAGGAATAATAACAGAGGTTTTAAGAAAGGGCTATAAGGTTAATGATTTTTTAATTAGACCAGCAATAGTCAAAGTTTGTAAAAAATAAATATAAGTTTAAAAATTTTAAAACTTTAGCAAGGAGAAAATGGTGCAGTACAATCATCAAAATTATATTCAAAGAATGTACCAGCAGGGTGGGAATAATTCATCTGATTATAAGTCTAATTATCAGCCTCAATATATAAATTCGACACCTCCACCAGGCCAGCAGTCAGGTCAGCCAAGAAGATTTTCACCAGGCTGTTTAGGCGGAGCAGCTGCAGTAATTGTAGTTTTAGTTTTAATAATTATGGCTGTTTCCATAATTTTTGGTGGCAGAAATAATATGGTGACAAAAGAAATTGCTGTTGAAAACGCTTGGGCGCAAGTGCAAGATGTTTATCAAAGAAGATTGGATTTGGTGCCAAATTTAGCAGAAAGTGCAAAAGGCTATATGAAGCTTGAAAAGGATATATTTAAAGCAATTGCAGAAGCAAGAAGTGGGATACAGAGTGCAGCTAATCCCAGTCAGCTTGAAAATGCAACCAAAGATATTAATTCTTTAATTAGAGATATTAAAGTAGTTGTAGAAGATACACCTGAGCTTAAGGCAAGCGAGGTTGTAAAAGATTTAATGACTCAGCTTGAAGGTACTGAAAATAGGATTGCTGTTGAAAGAATGAGATATAATGAAGCTGTAAAAGACTATAATACATATATAAGGTTATTTCCAAATAATTTTGTTGCCAGCCTTTTTGGATTTACACCAAAAGAATTTTTTGAAGCCCAGCCAGGTGCTGAAACTGCCCCTGAAATAAATCTTGAGCTAGAAGAATAAGGCTTTTTAATGTAAGTTGTTTTTAAAGTTTAAAATTGTTATTAACTTTTAATTTTAAACCTTATATTCTTTTATTTATAAAATATAAGTCATTATTATTTTTTTATTTTATTTCATTAAATATAATTGCAGTTTATATAATTGTAGTTTAATTTAAATATATTTACTTCTTTTTAATATGATTATTAATTTTAAGAAATTTTTTCTTTCAAATTTAAAAATTTTTTTTATTTTTATAATATCCTTTTTATTTTTTTATTCAGCAATTTCTTTTTATCTGCAGAGTTTTTTAACTGCTGATGTCTTGTACCCTGATTACACTTCATTTGTAAATGACTATACTGGAGTAGTTTCGGCAGATTGGAAAAACAAGATAGAAAATCTCTGCAAAGATGTTAAAAATAAAACAGGTGCAGAAATTGCTGTAGCTGTAATTAATAGTTTAGAAGGCTTAACAATAGAAGAATATGCTGTAAAGTTATTTGAAAAGTGGAAAATAGGAAAAGCAGATAAAGATAATGGAGTGCTTCTTTTAATTGCTATCAAAGATAGAAGATTAAGAATTGAGGTTGGATATGGGCTTGAAGGCGCAATAACCGATTTAGAAGCTGGGGATATTGTCAATGATGTTATATCCCCGTTTTTTAAAAAAGAAAATTATGGTGAGGGTATTTATAACGGTGTTGCAGCAATTGCACACGAAATTTATAAAGAGTATGGTATAGAAAGTTCAATAGAGGCAACTCAATTAAGTACAAAAAAAAGCGCAATTGGTTTTTTTAATTCAATATTAGATTCTTTTGGTGATGGCAGCGGTTATTGTTTTTTTTGCTGTGTTCCAATTTTTTTATTTGGCTTAATTCTGTCAATAATTAAATCCATTCTTAGAAGAAAATGTCCAAGGTGTAAAAAACTAACATTAAAAATAAAGCAAATAATAATTCAAGAACCGACTTATAATACTAATGGTAAAATGCTTGAGACCAGGACGTGTTCTAATTGTGGTTATAGTGATAAAAGAATAATAACTTTGCCTAAAAAATCCAGAAGTTCATCTGGTGGAGGGTTTTTTACAGGTGGTGGTTCTTTTAGCAGTGGCAGTGGTGGAGGCGGATTTGGTGGATTTGGCGGAGGCTCATCTGGTGGAGGGGGTGCCAGTGGGGGGTGGTAAATATTATAAGTTCCAACAGCCCTGAAGATTTAGTTTTAAGAGCAAAAAAAGATAATAATATTACAGAAAAACTAATTGAGCAATTTAAACCATTTATTGCAAGCATTATTCAGAAAAAAATAGGCAAGTATTTAGAGTATGGTGTAGATGACGAACTATCAATTGGTCTTATTGCGTTTAATGAAGCCATAAAAAATTATGACATAAATAAAGGAAAATTTTTAAGTTTTGCAAGACTAGTAATTATTAATAGACTTATTGATTATTATAGGAAACAAGCAAAAATAAAAACAGTTTCAATAAATGGAAAAAGCGATAACCAGGATAATAACAATAGTGGCGTAATTGAGCTTCTTGATAAAAAAGCAATTGATCAATTTAGTTATAATAGTGAAATTGAAGACAGAAAATTTGAGATTATGGAATATACAAAAATTTTAAAAGAGTGGAAAATTAATTTTTCTGACCTTGTAAACATTTGCCCCAAACAACAAAGTTTAAGGGAAGATTATAAAAAAATAGCCAAAGTTATTGCTAATGACAGTTTTTTATTTAATGAACTTGTTAGAACAAAAAGACTTCCTATTAAATATTTAGAAAAGCTTTTCCCTATACACCGAAAAAAAATTGAAAGGGGACGAATATATATAATAGCTTTGGCAATTGCAATAAAAAATAAATTAAGTTTTTTAAATATTTAAATTATGAAGTTATTTAAATTATGAATAATAATTATAATAATAAAGATAAATTTGTAAAAGCTTATATATTAGAAATCGGTAAAAATTATTTAATCTTTCTTACAGCTGATGGACAGTTTATAAAAATTTCACAAAGTAATAATTTTTATGAGATTGGTGATGAAGTAATTTTAGATAAAAGTCAGTTAATTCAACCTCATTTTAATTTAAAGGATAAGATAATATATTTTAAAGATTCATTTATTTCTTCTTTAAAAGAGTTTCTTTTTGGAAATAATTTTAAGGGCTTAAAAGGTGCTGTAGCAGGTATTGCTGTCATGTTAGTTTTAGCTTTAGGTATCTATTTTGGGATTAATTATATAAGTAAGTTTAATATTTTTTCAAGTTTGCATATTGCTGCTGCACCAGAAAATTTGCAAAAAAATGATTTAACTGGTGATTTCAAAGACATTGAGAAAAACGCCCAAGACAGGAAAGACACCCAAGAAAAAGCAATGTTATCCCAAGGTTCCTCTGAACAACCGTCTCTTGCAATTGCAGTTCCACAGGATAATAAAACATGCCCTGATAAAGGTTCTGATAGAAGTATAACTGATGATGAAGAACAAAATAAACAGTCTGATTCCTTAAATGTTGGTAGTGAAAACAGCTTGTCCAATTATATAATTTTTACTAAAGGTAAAATAATATTGTTAAGCGATGAAGAGGGTAGCCCTGAAAGCATAATAATTAGTGATGAAGAGCTTAAACAAATACAAAGTCAACCTATTCTTTTTAAGGGGTTTTATACAATTGAAGAGCTTGGAAAAGATTCCTTTTTAGAATATCCTGATATAAAGATAGGTTATAAAATAGAGAAAATTAAGGCTGAGGATTTTGAGGAAGCTATTTCCAATAATGAAACCACAGGCAAAAAAGAATCAACAAAAAATACCTTAGATTACAATGTACTTACTTTTATTTTTACTGGTATTAAAGAACAAAAAGTTTTTAATGGAAATATTAATGCTGAATTAAATGACGAAAAATTAATTAATACAAGAATTTTCTCAATGGTATTTAAAGATTTTAAATTTGGCCAAAATAGAACCGAAGAAATTTTTCTTTCAGATTTTGAAAGAAGTTTTAATATAATAGTTTATGGATATTTTACTAATTAAAAGCAATTAGAAAGGAATAAAGATAGTGGATAAAAAAAATAAAAATTTAAAAGTGTTTACTGAAAAAAGGCTAATTGTTTTTTTGAGTATATTATTGTTTCTTTTTTTAATTAGTGTTTTTGTCATAGGTTGTTCTGCTTTTAGGTCTTCTGAGGCAGCTCCTTTAGTTGAAAAAGTAGATGTAATAAATGATTATAATAGTTCAGGAGGGTCAATACAAAATGAGTCTTATAAAGAGAAAGCAAGCTCTTATTTTGCAGAAGAAGCAGAAGCTGCTTCAAAAACAATTGTAAGTCAAGCTAATCAGCAGGAGATAGTAAGCTCGGATGAACTTTATACTCAAGCTGGAAGTTCTGATGCAGCAGTAGCGCAAACAATTGCAACTAAACTAATTAAAAATGGCAATATACAAATTGAGGTAAAGGAAAAAGAGTTTGAATCGGCATTTTTCCAAGTTATAACACTTGCACAAAAATATAATGGGTACGTTAGCAGTTCCCAAAGTTATTCTGATTCAAGCGGCAGAATGACAAGTGGTACTGTAATATTAAGAATTGATAAGCAGAATTTTGATGCAGCTCTAAATGATATTAAAACGATTGGCAAGGTAATAAATGTTAGTATTAATATTTCTGATGTAACTCAAGAATATGTTGACAACGAAAGCAGGCTTAAAAATCTAGAAGCTCAGCAAAAAAGGCTACTTGAGTTAATGGAACAAGCAAAGACTGTGAAGGACAGTATAGAAGTACAAAGAGAGCTTTCTAATGTTGAAGGTCAAATTGAAGTAATTAAAGGGAGGCAAAATTATCTTGATAATTTAATTGCCTATTCAACTATAGAAGTATTTATAACAGAACCTAAGCCTATAACTGATACAACCCAAGGCGGTTTTTTAGGAGCTGTTAAAAGAGGTGCAAGAGGTGCCTTAACTTTTTTAAGAGTTGCAACAATGGTTTTAATTGGTATTAGCCCGCTTCTTGTGTTAGCTGGAATAATACTAGTAATTGTTTGGCAAAGTTTAAGGGCAAGAAATAGAAGAAGAGCAAAGCGAGCTGCAGAAAAAGAAGCTCTTATGGAAAAGGAAAGTTAAAAAGAAAATTATTTAAAATTTAAAATTAGTTGAATGCTAAAAATTAAACATTAAAAAAGAAACACCAAAAAAGTTAAAAAAGTAAACAAAAATATATATTAATATCAAAGTATAACTTTAATTGTAAAGATTGGCTTAGGCTGGTTTTAAATTTCTAGTTAATCTTGTAAATTAAATAAAATAATGCCAATTGCACTCATAACAGCAGTTATCCCAAGAGTAACTAATATATCAATATTTAAAGGGTGAAGCTGTGTTATATTTTTCCCAATTATTATTGTTCTTAACATATCAACGCTATAAGATAAAGGGTTAATTCTTGCTAAAAATTTAAGCCACTGGGGAGCATTAGTTAAAGGGAAGAGTGCGCCTGATAAAAAAAACATTGGCATTAAAATAAAATTTGTTAAAACTTGAAAAGCCTGCATTGATTTCAATTTTGCTGCTAGAGCGATACCAAAAGATGAAACAGCCATTGCGGCTAAAAAAGTGGCAGGTACAAGTTTTAAGATAGATATAATATTTATATTAATCTTAACTATTGGTGCGAAGGCTAAAATTATCAAACCCTGTATCATTGCAACTGTTGAACCTCCTAAATTTTTTCCAACGACAATTGATGTTCTTGATATAGGACTTACAAGCACCTCTTTTAAAAACCCAAATTCTCTATCCCACACAATTGACATTGCGCTAAAAAAAGCAGTAAATAAAACTGTCATGGAAATTATACCAGGAAACATAAATGCTAAAAACTGCTGACCTCCGCCTCCACCAAAAAGTTGAAATGAACTTGCTAGACCGCTACCTAAAACAAATAAAAATAGTGCAGGTTGTGCAATAGATCCAATAATTCTTGGCCTATCTCTAAAAAACTTTTTAATATCTCTAAGCCAAATTGTATAAACACCTAATAGCTCTTTTCTCATTCTACCTTCTCATCCTTGCTCTTGCATGTATTCTCATCATTTCTTTTGAACTTGCATTTTCATCCCTTATTTCTTTACCAGTTAAATTTAAGAATACATCATTAAGGGTAGATTTTCTTGCGTTTATTGATAGTATTTTAACTGGACAATGTCTTATAAAAGATGGAATAAATTTACTGCTGTCTTTAACTTCAAAGCGAACTTCATTTTCTTTATGAATTTCTGTAGCTATTGAAAAATTTTCTTTTAAATAATTTATTAATCTTGAATTATCTTCAGAAATTATTGTTATTATGTCAGAGCCAGCAATCTTTTTTAGATTTTCGGGGGTATTAAGCGCAGCAATTTTACCTTCATCTATTATTGCTATGCGGTCGCATATTTCTGATTCTTCCATATAATGAGTTGTTAAAAAAATTGTAATGTCTTTTTCTCTTTTTAATTTTATAATATATTCCCAAATTCTATTTCTTGTTTGTGGGTCTAAGCCGATTGTAGGTTCATCAAGGAAAAGCACTTTTGGATAATGAATTAAACCTCTTGCAATTTCAAGTCTTCTTTTCATGCCTCCTGAAAAATTTCTTACAAGATCCTTTTTCCGTTTTAAAAGGTCAACCATTTCCAATACCTCATCGATTCGCTTTTTGATTTCTTTAAAAGGAACATCATATAAAAGAGCATGAAAGTTTAAGTTTTCCATTGCTGTTAGCCTATCATCAAGAGTGGGATCTTGAAAAACCAACCCAATGCTGTTTCTAATTTTATATTTATCTTTATTTACATCATAATTGTTTAATCTTACAGTTCCTGATGTAGGGGGAAGTAGAGTGCAAATTATATTTATTGTGGTAGTTTTTCCGGCACCATTAGGGCCTAAAAATCCAAAAATTTCATTTTTAAATACATTAAAAGAAATATCATTAACTGCAGTTATATTTTTAAATTTTTTAACAAGATTGTTAACTTCAATTATTTTATCTATTTTATTATTATCACCGTTATTAATATAATTTATATTATCAATCATAATTATTACCTTTTTATTACCCTTTATCTTACCTTCTATATTGCCTTTTATATTATCTTGTCTTATGTATTATTATTTTATTAAATTATCATATTGTATATTATATACATTTTTGTATAAACACAACTAGTAGTGCTTAAGCTTTAGACTGCAAAAAATATTATTATTTTATATATTTATTTATTATATTTTCATTTAAATCTATGTTTTTTATCTATTTAAATATTTTTTACTTAAATGTTATTCATAACTTTATTCATAACGTAATGCTTCAATTGGATTTAATCTTGCTGCTCTCATAGCAGGGTATATTCCAAAAAATAATCCAACTATTGTAGAAAAGGTAAGTGCTAAAATAATTGGAAAAGCTGAAATTGTAGTTGTAAGGATCGTAAATTTATTTAATATTAACGATACTACAACTGCAAAAATAATGCCAAAAATACCACCAGTAATGCTTAAAACTACGCTTTCTATTAGAAACTGGAAAAGAATATCCTTATTTTTTGCACCAACAGCTTTTCTAATGCCAATCTCACGAGTTCTTTCAGTTACTGAAACAAGCATTATATTCATAATACCTATACCACCTACAAGCAGTGCAATACCTGCAATACTTGAAATAGTAATAGTGAAAATTCTTGTAATTGTACTTAAAATACTAACTAATTGTGTTTGGCTTTGTACAGTAAAATTATTACTTTGCTCAGGTCTTAAGTTATGCGCTCTTCTTAAAATTCTTTCTATTTCTTTTGAAGCCAAATCGATATCTTTTTCAGATTTTGATTGAGCAATGATCATATTAACATAATCAATTCCATACAACTTTTGCTGTGCAGTTGTTATTGGAATAGTAATTGCATTATCCTGGTCATTTCCAAATTGGTCAGTCCCCTTAGGTTTTATAGTGCCAATTACTGTAAAATTTTTTCCATCAATTTTTATAACCTTTCCTAAAGGGTCGGTTTTGCCAAATAAGTTATTTATTACTGTTTTTCCAATTATAACAACATTTGCAGCATTCTTAACATCGCTTTCAGAGTAAAACCGGCCAGTTTCAATTTCAAAATTGTATATTTTTTCAGCTTTTTCACTTGAAGCATAAACTGTTACTCTGGAATTATTATTCAAATAAGATACTACGGATGAGGTTAGAATAGCAGGAATAGCTCCATTAATAAGCTTTGCTTCTTTTTCAATTTTTTGGACATCACTAATTTTTAAAGCCTCTCTATCTTTATCTTCACCAAGCATTCTTTCAAACCCCTGTTGTTGTTCCTGTCTATTACCAGGAAGTATTATTATAAGGTTAGAGCCAATATCTTGTATGCTGCTTACTACTGATTCCTGGGCTCCATATCCAATAGACATCATAGCAACTACTGCACCAACGCCAATTATAATGCCAAGCATTGTTAAAAATGCTCTAAGCTTGTTTAGAGCAAGCGATTGGA
>JACVJA010000025.1 GCA_015661035.1 Candidatus Calidifonticultor daggyaiensis
TTTATATTCTAAAGGCTTACAAAACTCTAAAATTACTCCATTTGGGTCTTTAAAAAGAAGAACTTTTACACCTAATTCGGGTATTTCAGTTGAAGGAAGAACAATTTCTACATTATTTGACTTTAAATGCCCTTCCCATTTTTCCAAGTTATCAACTTCAATCGCAATATGTCTATAACCAACATCAGATTCTTTTAACGTAATTTTTTTATTTTTACCATAATAATCAAATAACTCTATTCTATGTCCATTTTTTAAAAGAAAATATGTAATAGTGCAATCAGACATTTTCACAGTTTTTTGAATTTTTAAATTTAAAATATCACGATAAAAACGAAGAGAGGCATCAAAATTTTTTACATTTATACCAATATGATTAAAACTAATCAGTTCCATTTTTTACTCACTATCTTGTTGAGCTTTTCTTCTTCCCTGCAAAAAAACTTTATAAGCATACATATCTGCTCGAGAAATTATTCTAGAATATTCAATTATTCTTCCAAAAGCATCAGTAGTTAAGCGGGTTACACTAATAACAGGAGAACCAACATTAATATTTAGCAATGAAGATTCAACTTCATCTGCTGCTTTAGCTTCAACAACTTCAGTTGCAGTGCTTAATTCTATGTTATATTTTGTCTCCATAACTGCATAAATTGAATCACTTATACCTGGATCATTTATTATACTTGGAACTATTTGAGCCAGCAGATACACTTGTGAAATACCAATAGGCTCGTTCTCAACGCTTTTAATACGTTTAATGCTATAAAGTGGTGTTCCAGGAGGTACTTTCATTTGTTCTGCAATTTCTTCATTTGCTAATATTTCTTTTGCTTCCAAAACTTTTGTATCAGCAATTATGCCTTGAGATTTTACTGTCTCAGACCAACTAGATATACTATTAAGCTCCTGAGTTAGCTTTTTCTTTTTAACAAAAGTACCCTTACCTTGTATTTTTTTAACATATCCCTCTTTTTCAAGTTCATCAATTGCTAACCTTACAGTCATTCTGCTAACATTATATAAGGATATTAACTCACTTTCTGATGGTATTGGGTCATTTACAGCATATTTGTTGCTTTTAATTTTTTCCTTTATATCCTGTTTTATCTGATGATACAAAGGAATTGGGCTATTTTTATCTATCACTTTAAATCACCAATTATTTTAAAAAATAAAAATTTTAATAAACCTTTCTTTCTTTTAACTCGGGTGATGCAAATACTTTAATTAAATTAGGGTCAGATTTTAATTCTTTTAATGCCCACTCCAAGTCTTCTAAAGGCACAGCCATTGAAAACATTTTCCTTGCAGCAATACGTCCATGTGCCAATAAAGCGATTGCATCTAACCAATCAACTCCAACACCTGCACACGAGCCCGCTACATTTTTTTCACCTAAAACTAAATCATAAGGTTTTATTCTTATTTCGGCATCAGGCGGGCAAATTCCAAACGCTGCTACAGTGCCACCAGGACGCACCATCTCAAATGCTTGTTCATAAGTTTTAGGAGTACCCACAGCTTCAATTACATAATCAGCTCCTCTACCACAAGTTATGTCCTTAACTGCTGATATTACATCTTTTGTCTCATTAATATTGATAATATAATCAACTCCCATTTCTTTTGCTATATTTAACCTTTTTTCATTGTCTCCAATAATAATTACCGGAGCAGCTCCCCTTAACATTGCTAATACAGAATGCAGAATTCCAAGCCCACAGCCAATTACAGCAACACTACTTCCAATTTTTACATTCATAGCTTTACTTGAATGTATAACACAGCTAACAGGTTCAATAAAAGCACCAGTTTCAAAATCCAAATTATCTGGAAGTAAGTGCACCTGATCCCATGGGGCTTTTACATATTCAGCATAACTTCCATCTATATGAATTCCGAGTTGTGTAAAAGAACGACACATCAATTTTTGACCTCTGCGGCAATAAAAGCATACACCACAACTCATATTAATATCAGCAGTTACCCTATCACCCTCCTTTAACCCTTCAGCATTTTTACCAACTTTAGCAATAACACCGGAAAATTCATGACCAGCAATCATAGGTAACTTATCTGCTGAATAAGCACCAGTGTAAATGCTCCAATCTGTCCCACAAATTCCAGTATACTTAACCCTAATTAATACTTCATCATCATTAATTTCTGGTATCGGAACTTCTTTAATTGAAATTACACCTGGTTTTTCAAAAACAGCAGCTTTCATTTTCATATTGCACCTCTTATCTAATATAATAAATAATTATAATCTTATATTTTAAAATTTGTATATGCATGTATCTAATTTTTCACACTAACTTACTGTGATGATAAATAGATAAATCATAAATAAATATTACTTTCATAAAATGTCTTATAATCTTATTAAAATAAAATTTTGTTAAATAAAATATTTTTAGCTTAATATGATTATTCAAAAATAAGTAAATAATAAGAAAAACAAAAAACTAATAAATTTAATAACTTTTATTGAAACAAAACATCATTTCTGCCTTCATAAGGTGATTTAATGATTAATGGTTTTAAATATTCAATTGTTTTCTCAATACCATCTTGCCTGCTCATGGTTACATCCTCATGCTCATAACTCATAACATAATCATACCCAATCATTGAAAGCTCTGTAATTACTTTTTTCCATGGGACACTTCCCCAGCCAGGTATTCTAAATCTAAAACCCCTGCCTAACCTTTGCCAATCACCTTGTGGAATTCTGCCAGACCTAGCCAAATTATGCTCAACAACCTCTCCATCTTTTGCATGAACATGATAGATTTTATCCTTTAATACATCAATAAAAACTTCTACCTTTACATCAAGATAAATTAAATTTGCTGGATCAAAGTTAAAACCAAATTCCTTCCTATTGCCCATAAGTTCAATTGCTCTTACTGCAGTATCTATATCATACACTAATTCATTTGGATGGGGTTCATGTGCAAATTTAATACCATACTCTCCAAATTTATCTAAAATTGGGCTCCAAAGATTTACGAAATCTTCCTCCATTTTAGCCCACCCTTTAGACCATGGCCAGTTAAAATACCTACCGAAATTCTCACAGCCAATAAAACCACAAACTACAGGAATTTCTAATATATTTGCCGCTTGGGCTGTTTTAATCATTCTTTCTGTTCCAAATTTTATCTTTTCTTCCTTAGATCCTTTATAAATTGCATCAGTATCCTCGCCGTATGGACCAAGTACTATTTGTCCTTCAGGGTGATTACTCAGCGCAGAAATAATTAACCCATTATCGCTTATAATCTTTTTAATTTTTTTTGCATAGCTGTTATCTTTAATTACTAAATCAATATCAAGATGAGGATTTCCATTAAAAGCAGGCAGCTCTACTGCCTCATATCCTAAACTTGCAGCCATGGAACACGTTTCTTCTAAGCTTTTGTCCAAAAATGTTGCTGTAAACAAACCAATTTTCATTTTTTACCTCCAGTAAAATATTAAACTTGGTTAATATATTAACTTTTAAACAAAAAATCATTTGATAAAAAATTTATTTAATTATTTTTTATACCTTTATTAACAATATTATTAGCAATATTAAATATAATAAAAAATTAGTGTAAAATTAATCTTATAAAGACGTATAGACGTTATAATATGTTATTCTGATAGTAACACTCAAAAATTTAAAAGTCAACAATAAAATTGTTTATTAAAAGTTAGATCTTACTATTTAAATAATTACAAATATTTATAGTTACTATAATTACAAAAATACTTAATAAAAAAATATTTGATAATTTGAGTTAAAAATATTCAAAGCCGAATTTTTATTTTAGACTTGCAAATTTAATACATAATTAAGTATAATTAAAAAATAGTGATATTATAACGTTATAATAAATTGCTTTTTTTAATTTATCTTTAGCAAATTTTATATACAGAAAATAATTAGTTTCATGAATAACAAATAATAGTAAATATAATTGTGAATAAAAATTAATAATGTTGAAAACATTTTTAACGTATAATTATTAAATTAAAAAATAAGGGGGTTTTTATGAATTCAGAAAATTTAGTTTTCTCACCAATTCAGATAGGATACCGTAAGGTTGAAAATAGAATTGTTATGAATGCAATGGAATGTTGTGATGCTGATTTAGAAGGAAATCCCTCTGATTTGACTTACAAACGTTATGAAAATTTATTCAGGGGTAATGCGGGGGTAATATTTTTGGAAGCTATTACTATTACTTATGAAAGTATTGCGCGAATACATCAATTAAGTATATTGCCGCAAAATAAAAAACAATTAGAAAAATTTGTTTCTAGAATGAAACAAATAAATAATAAACCTTTATTCATTTTCCAGCTTACACACTCTGGCGAGTTGAGTAATCCAAAATTTTCAAAGCAAGTAACTGTAAAACCACTCCCTGGTTACGGTGGGGAACTCTTAAATGAAGATGACATTAAACATTTTATTAATCAATTTGTTGAGGCTTCAAAAATAGCATATGATGTCGGTGCAGATGGTGTAGATTTAAAATTGTGTCATGGATATTTAGGTTCTCAACTATTACGTCCTTGGAATGATAGAAAGTGGAAGTATGGAGGTCCTTGGGAAAATAGGTCAAGATTTGCTTTTGAACTCATAGAAAGAGTTAGAAATACAATAAACGATCCAAAATTTTTAATTGGTTCAAAAATTTCAATGTGGGAAGGTTTTCCAGGGGGTTTTGGAACTAGTAGTCCTAGATCAGGGTATCCTGATATGACAGAACCCATTGCTTTAGCAAAAGGCCTTGAAGAAAGAGGTGCTAATTTTATTATGCAGAGTGCAGGCAGTCCTTCCCTAACCTTAGCACTAACACAGCCAGACAAAAAGATTCCTGATTATGTATATTTGCATCATTATTTTTCTAAAATATTAAGAGATAATTTAAAAAAACAAACAATAGTAATGGGTTCTGCATATTCAATATTTTCAAATGGTAAAAATAATTTAAGAGCATTAGAGCCAGAAGAAAAAACATTTCTTTATTGGGCAGATAAAAATATTAGAGAAGGCATTGTTGATATGGTAGCTTTAGGCAGACAGTCTTTAGCAGATCCCTTAATACCAGAAAAGCTAATTTCAGGAAGAGAAAAAGAAGTTAATTGGTGCACTGCATGTGATAGCTGTATAGAATTTTTAATAAGACAATCTCCTGTAGGTTGTGCAATATACAATAAATATTACAGGGATTCCTTAAAGAAAATAAGACTAGAGGAAGGCAAATTAAAAGAAAAAAGGACTTAATAAATATGGTTATTAATATGATTAAATGATTAATAGAAACTTAATTATGATTAATAGAAACTTAATCAATAAAAAACCTAATAAGAAACTTTGGGCTTTTTAGTCAACTGCTCCAGTAGCATAGTACATTACTTTACTCTCTGTTGCTTCTTGACGATTAAGCTGCCCTGTAATACGCCCTTCATGCATTACAATAATTCTATCAGACATTCCTAATATTTCTGGAAGTTCTGATGAAATCATAATTATTCCAAAACCTTTTTCTGCAAGTTCATTCATTAAAGTATAGATTTCGTACTTAGCACCAACATCTATTCCATGTGTAGGCTCATCTAAAATTAAAACTTTAGAATCTGTTGAAAGCCACTTGGCTAAAACAACTTTTTGTTGGTTTCCACCTGATAATTCACCTACATTTTTTAATATAGAAGGCGTTTTTATGTTAAGCTCACTCACATATTTTTTAGCATTCTTATTTTCTAAAGTAGAATCAATCATCCCACTTTTTTTAAACTTTTCAAGACACGCCATAGAAATATTTGAAACAACATTCATGTTTAAAAAAAGCCCTTGTGCCTTTCTGTCTTCAGTTGCAAATCCAATCCCGCACTTTATTGATTCTTTAGGATGTCTAAAAACTATTTTTTTGCCATTTAAAAAAACTGCCCCGCTATCAATTCTATCAGCACCAATAACTGCACGCATTAATTCTGTTCTACCAGAACCTACTAATCCAAAGACACCAAGAATTTCTCCCGAATATAAATCAAAAGATGCGTCTTTAACTTTTTTACCAACATTTACATTCTTAACAGATAATAATATCTTATCTTTTGCAACATTAGTTTTTGGCGGGAAAGTATTTTTTAAATCACGGCCAATCATCATTGATATTATTTTATTTTTGTCAACTTCTTTAACTTCAACAGTATTAATAAAGTTTCCATCTCTTAATACTGTTGCTCTGTCACAAACATTAAATATTTCTTCAAGCCTATGCGAAATATAAATTATAGTAACATTTTTTTCTTTTAATTCTTTAATAATTGAAAAAAGTTTTTCAAGTTCCTTATCGGTTAAAGTTGCAGAGGGTTCATCCATAACTAATATTTTTGCTTTTAGTGAAAGTGCTTTTGCAATTTCAACCATTTGCTGTTGGGCAACACTTAACTGTGAAACCGGAACAGAATAGTTTTGAATTATATCACGACCAACTAAATCAAGCCATTTCTTTGCTTCAGCTTTATGTTCTTTCTCTCTAATAAAACCATTTTTAGAAACTTCATGCCCTAACAACACATTATCTATAGCATTCATAGTCGGAACTAAATTGAGTTCTTGATATATTACAGCAATACCATTTTTTATGGCATCTAATGGATGAGTAAAAACAACTTTTTCGCCCTCGATAAAAATTTCTCCAGCATCAGGCAAATAAGTTCCAGCAAGTATCTTCATAAGAGTTGATTTTCCTGCACCATTCTCACCTAGCAACGCATGAACTTCTCCTCTTTTAACTAAGAAATTTACATTGTTTAAAGCAACTACTCCAGGAAAGATTTTTGTAATATTTTTCATTTCTAATACATAGTCACTCATATTTTCACCCAATTCTCAATTTAGTTTCCTAAATTTTAGTTTTTTAGTTTTATATTTTAAAACTTCAGAATTATATATTGCGATTGGGTTAATAAACCCAATCGCAATATCATAATTATTTTACTACAACCACAAAATATTTAGTATTTTTTTAAATTAATTTAGCTATTAATAATTTATATATTTATATTTATTAATAGCTTAATAGACACCTAAAAAAATTTTAGTATGTCCAAAGACCATCATCACCATCCATAACTACATACTGGTCAACGTTGCTTTGGTCAACTTTTATATTTGGCAGATATGTAACCTTTTCTACTGATTCACCTGCTAAAACCTTAAGTCCTACTAGATATGCTTCTAACCCTAGACGTGCTGGGAATAGATATGTTGAATCAACTCGACCAGCCTTAATTAATTTTAAAACTCCATTATATCCGTCAATGCAGGTAATTAACTTACAATCTGTACGACCAGCTTCATCAACTGCTTCAAGAGCACCGCAAAGACCTTCACCAGAGTGTGATATAATACCATCAATTTTTTTAAATCTTGTTAAAACATCAGCCATTGTCTTTTTACCTTCAGATCTCTGGAATTTAGAATCTGGTTGTGCAATTTGCTTAATATCTGGGTACTGGCTAAGTATATTATCAATACCCTTTTGCCTGTCAATTTGTGGTCCAGATCCTACCCAACCTTGAATTACAACAATATCACCCTTTGGTGCACCATTTGCTTCTGTTAAAAGTTCTACCATTCTTTGTGCAGCCATTTCTCCATTTACAACATCATCAGTAACTACAAATGTTGTGTACTTATCTGTTGTGCATCTACGGTCAAACACAATAACTGGAATTCCTGAATCATAAGCCTTTTCAATTACACTATCTAATGAGCTTTCAGTTGCTGGTGCTATCAGTAATAAATCAATACCTTTATTTAACATATCTTCTGTACCAGCAGCCTGCTTTGCATCATTGTCTTCACCATCTACATAATAATAATCTTTAATTTTACCAGCTGCTTTATCTTGGTCTAACTGGGCCCTTAACATATCCCACATTGCTACTCTCCATGTATTGGAAACAGAAGCATTGGAAAAACCAATAACTGGGGGCTCTTGAGCTGCAGTTGTCTCAGCAGCTGTTGTTTCTGCAGCAGTTGTAACTTCAGCTTGTGTAGTTTCAGCTGCTGTGGTTGTAGTAGTTGCACCTTGAGTTGTACAAGATGCTAAAATTAAAGCTATCAGTACCACTGCACCGATAATAACTGCAAACAGCTTCTTTGTCATTTTCTTACCTCCTTTTTTTCTTTGTTTTTTTTACCCTTTTGGGTTGATTAATCTTATTTTATTTTTTGAATTTTTATTATTATAACATTAACACTTTATAATATTATTACTAGTAAAAACTATTGTTATATTTATATTATGATTACTTATATTACTTATTAATAATTCAATGAATCCAAGAAATTATTTTTTAGATGACCTGCCTTGTAGTATTACAGCACCAATAATAATTATACCTTTAATAAATTGTCTCACATAAGTGGCTGGAGCCCATGACCAGCTTATTCCGTAAGTTGATAGGTCAACGCCTAAATTAATCATATTATAAAGTATTTGCAATATTATTAATCCAGCAATAGTTCCTCCAATACTCCCTAATCCTCCTGATAATACAGTTCCGCCAATAATTACTGCAGCAATAATATCAAGCTCAAAACCATAAGTCATATTTGGTGCATAAGCTTTTGTCCAAGATGCAAGTAAAAGCCCATTTACGGCAGCTAATAAAGAACACAATATATAGGTTACAAGTCTATTTTGGTCTACCTTAATACCTGAAAGCCTTGCTGCCTCAGCATTTCCACCAACTGCAAAAATATGACGCCCATATACAGAACGCTTTAGAAGAATGAAAAATACTACACAAAAAACTATAAAAATAATTGGAATTAAAGGAATTTTAAATAAAACTTGTTTTGCTACTTCACCCTGTACAGGACCAAAAAAGAACTTACCATCTTTAAGCCATGTAAAACTACCTGTACCTATATAATTGAATGCATTAAAAACTCCGTTAATTGTCCTACCTTGAGTTGTCCATAAATTAGCTCCATATAAAAGAGTCATGGTTCCTAAAGTTACAATGAAAGGCTCTAATTTTAAGTAGGTAATCATTGCGCCATTTGCAGCGCCAATAACAGCCGCTACACCAAACACAATTAATAAAGTGTAAACAATACCTAAAACTTCTGGAAACTTACCAGCTTTCGACAAGTTGTAAAAGTTACAAAGCATATTAGCAGCAAATGCCATTACAGCTGCTACAGAAAGATCAATCCCTCCCGAGATTATTACAAAAGTCATGCCTATTGCAGCAATACCGCCAAATAATGAAACATTTACCATAACATTCATTATGTTGGTCCAATTAGCAAAGTAACTAAAAGCAAGAATTATTGAAATAACAATAATTGCAAAAAGAACAATATATACTTTATTACTTCCGCTAATAAATTTTGAAAAGCTGCTTTCTCTTTTTTTTAATAAAGTTTCATTAACTTCCTGCATTACTTTTCCTTTGCATTAAAAATTTTTTTATACTTTATATATTAAACATTTAATTAAAATACAAAAAATTCAAAAAAAACTTGCCCAAACTTAAAAGTGTTTCATTCTTAGGATAACCAGTTATTTGAAATAATTAGATAATAAATCCTATATTTTTAACTTATAAATTAAAGCTTAATAGTTTTGCCCTTCAAATAACATTCTTGCAATATCGCCAATCCATTGCGTAAATTTATCCCAAACCTACGTGCACCACTTTTATATAGCTTTACCAAAGTATCAAGATCTCTTATGCCTCCAGAAGCTTTTATCAATATAGAATTCCCAACAATTGATTTAATAAAATTAATTTGTTCAACAGTAGTTGGACCTGACCATCCTGTTCCAGTTTTTATAAAAGTAACACCTGCTTTAATACAAATCTCACAAGCTTTTTTTATTTGTTCTTCATTTAGTAAAGAGGCTTCTATAATTACTTTTAAAGGCAATCCCCCAATTGCTTCTTTTACTTGGACTATATCATTTTCAACTTCATTATACATACCTGATAAATGCCAATTTACATTCATAACCATATCAATTTCATCACATTTTTTTACTAATTGTTTTGCCTGAATTACTTTTAATTCAGTACTGTCTGATCCAGTTGGAAAGCTTATATTCCCAATTAATTTTAAATCGGAATTTTCTCCTATAAGTTCCCTGCTCAAATCTACAAAACACTGCAACACAGAAACTTGGCCGCATTTAAATTTTTTTGCTGTGTTAATAAGTTCAATTATATCCTTTTTCGT
>JACVJA010000026.1 GCA_015661035.1 Candidatus Calidifonticultor daggyaiensis
TTTCCAATTACTGAAGCTGTTGCTGAAGAGTTTAATAAGATTAACCCAAATGTACAGGTAAATGTAGGAATATCGGGAACTGGTGGCGGTTTTAAAAGGTTTGTTGTTGGTGAAACAGACATTTCCAATGCTTCACGCCCTATAAAAGATGAAGAAGCAGAAAAAGCTAAAACAAATGGTATTGAGTATATTGAGTTACCTGTTGCAATAGATGGATTAGCAGTAGTGGTAAATATTAATAATGATTTTGTAGACTATCTAACAATTGAAGAGCTCAAGAAAATATGGGAACCTGAATCTAAGGTAGATTCATGGGCTGATGTTCGTTCAGGTTTTCCAAATAATCCTATTAATCTATATGGTCCAGGAACAGATTCAGGAACCTTTGATTACTTCACTGAAGCAGTGGTAGGTAAAGCACAAGCTAGTCGTTCTGACTTCACAGCAAGCGAAGATGATAATGTATTAGTACAAGGTATTGCTGGAGACCGTAATGCCCTCGGTTATTTTGGCTATGCTTATTATATAGTTAATCAGGATAAACTAAAAATAGTTGCTATTGATAGTGGTAATGGTCCTGTAACACCAAATGATGAGACAATAGCTTCCGGTGCATATACACCTTTATCAAGACCGCTCTTTATATATGTAAATGTAAAAAGCTTAGAGCGTCCTGAAGTTAAAGAATTTGTTAAATTTTATATGGAAAATGCTTCCAAGTTAGTTCACGAAGTTGGATATCTTCCAATGAGTGATGATGTTTATAGTAAAAATATGGAAAAGATAAAGTAATGAAATAACAATTAAAATTAATTAAAAAAATTTGCAATAATTAAAAGAACAATTTAATTATAATATAACTCATACCTAACAAAATGGATGGCGGTTAGCTAAAGTATTTAATTTAAAGTAAGCTGCCATCCATTTAAAATTAAAATAGAATATAATATAATAAATAGAATATAATATAATATAAATATTAAATAATCTTAATTAAATAATCTTTATGGAACAGGATCTGACGAAATCTAAATCTAAGATTATCTGGCTAGGTGACCGAGCTAAAAGCACTTGGGGGAAACGTCAGAATATAGAAGGTAGAGCAGCACAAATATTTTTACTTATATGTGCTCTTCTTTCAATAGCGACCACGGTAGGCATTGTAGTGAGCTTAGTCTCACAGTCAGTTGGCTTTTTTAAGGAAGTATCAATATGGGAATTCTTAACAGGTACCCGATGGACACCCATTCTTATTCCTCGCTCTTATGGGGTACTACCACTTGTAGTTGGTACTTTACTTGTAACCATTATTTCTGTCATTGTGGCTGTACCAATAGGAATGGGCATTGCTATATTTCTTTCAACATATGCTCCAGAACAGTTACGACGAATAATTAAACCTGTCTTAGAAATACTAGCAGGTATTCCTACTGTTGTTTATGGCTATTTTGCTATAACTCTTGTAAGTCCAATGCTTCAAAAAGTTTTTACCAACATGCTCATTTTCAATGCACTTAGTGCTGGGCTCGTTATGGGATTAATGATTATACCTATGGTTTCTTCTCTGAGTGAAGATGCCATGATGGCAGTACCACAATCACTAAAAGAAGGAGCCTTTGCATTAGGAGCAACCCGTTTTGAAGTAGCTCTTAAGGTAACAATTCCATCTGCTCTTTCTGGAATTATCACTTCAATTATTTTGGCATTGTCAAGAGCAATTGGTGAGACAATGATAGTTACTATTGCTGCGGGTGCTACTCCAAAAATGACTTTTAATCCTATTGACAGTATTCAGACAATGACAGCATTTATTGTACAACTCAGCCTTGGAGAAACTCCACATGGCTCACTTGAATATAATACTATTTTTGCTGTTGGTCTTTTGCTTTTTTTAATGACTTTAATAATGAATTTATTAAGCCAGTGGGTAGTCAGCCGTTGGCATAGGAGGTACTGATGACTTTTAATACACTTAATTATTCTAAAATGTACAATAGAAGAATTGCTATGAGGAAGGGTATAGGTGATGCTTTTTATTCTTTATTTTTGCTATCCGTTTTAGTTGGTATTATTGGTCTTATTACACTTTTGGTTCAAGTATTAACTGAGGGTATACCTTGGTTGAGCTGGCGTTTCATTACCTCATTTCCTTCACGCCACCCGCAAGAAGCAGGAATTTTCTCAGCACTTATGGGAACAATTTGGCTTATGGGACTGACAGCGGTTTTTACTGTGCCCATTGGAGTTGGAGCAGCAATATATTTAGAGGAGTATGCTCCTAAGAATTGGCTTACACGATTAATAGAACTAAATATAGCTAATCTTGCAAGTGTTCCCTCTATAATTTATGGACTGCTTGGTCTTACTATCTTCGTAGGCTGGATGGCACTTGGTAGAAGCATTTTAGCTGGAGCTTTAACCCTCAGTTTGCTAGTAATGCCAATAGTCATTCTTGCTTCAAGGGAGGCTATTAAAGCATTGCCTTTAACTTATAGAGAAGCAGCATATGCCCTAGGTGCGACAAGGTGGCAGGTGACAAAAAGTGTAGTGGTACCAGCAGCTTTGCCTGGTATTCTTACAGGAGTAATTTTAGCAATGTCAAGAGCTATCGGTGAGGCTGCACCAGTCATTGCTATAAGTGCTTTGGTTTATCTAACATTTATACCAACAAGCCCACTTGACAGGTTTACAGTTATGCCTATCCAAATTTTCAACTGGATATCACGCCCACAAAATGAGTTCAGGGGTTTAGCAGCTGCAGGTATTATAGTTCTCTTAATTATCCTCCTTTCTATGAATGCTCTTGCTATTTTCCTTAGGAACCGATACCAAGTAAGAACGGAGGTTTAATATGCAAAATTCAAATTATTTATATAATTCAAATATACTTGAAGTTAAAAACTTAAACGTTTGGTACAGGGCTTTCCAAGCTTTAAAAGAGATAAGTCTTTCTATACCTCGCCATCATGTGATTGCTTGTATAGGGCCATCCGGATGC
This sequence comes from Candidatus Calidifonticultor daggyaiensis, assembly GCA_015661035.1. Lineage (GTDB taxonomy): Bacteria > Actinomycetota > Humimicrobiia > Humimicrobiales > Humimicrobiaceae > Calidifonticultor > Calidifonticultor daggyaiensis. Next base: position 2,999 of record JACVJA010000026.1, read on the forward strand.
GGCAAAAGTACTTTCCTGCGCTGCTTTAATCGTATGAATGACCTCATTCCAGGTACGCGCATAAGTGGACAAGTACTTTTAGATGGGCAAGATATTTATAATTCTGGTGTCGATCCTACAGAAATACGTACACATATTGGTATGGTTTTTCAAAAACCTAATCCTTTTCCTAAATCCATTTTCGATAATGTAGCCTTTGGACTACGCATTAATGGTTTTAAAGGCAATATAAAAGAAGCTGTAGAGTCTTCGCTTAGAAGGGCTGCTTTATGGGACGAAGTAAAAGATCGTCTTAATAAAAGCGCTTTAACACTCTCAGGCGGGCAGCAGCAGAGGCTCTGTATTGCACGAGCTATTGCAATCCAACCTGCTGTTATTTTAATGGACGAGCCTTGCAGCGCACTAGATCCCGTAGCAACTCTAAAAATCGAGGACTTGATTGCAATTCTTAAAGAGGAGTATACAATTGTCATAGTTACACACAATATTCAGCAAGCAGCAAGAGTTTCAGATTATACTGCCTTTTTTACAATGGCAGATGACCGATCTGGGATACTAGTAGAGTTTGGGAAAACAAATGAAATATTCTCAAATCCTAAAGATAAGCGAACTGAGGACTATATTACTGGGCGTTTTGGTTAAAATTAAGAGTAAATTCAAGGAACTAAGAGGAAAATAAAAGTACAAATTAAAAATAAAAAAATGTGAAAAAGGTGAAATAAATTTTAATTTTTATGGGGGATTTATGATAGATACATTTCATGAAAAATTAGAGGAATTAAAAAAAGATGTAATAGATATGGGAAACTTAGTCAGCAATAATGTTGAGGACGCCATTAACTCAATTTTAACCGGAAACCCTGAATTGGCTAGAAAAGTAATTAAAGACGACGATAAAATAGATGATTATAATGCTATGATAGAAGAAAAATGCATGTATATATTAGCGCTATATCAACCAGTGGCCAGAGATTTAAGACTTATTCAAAGTATAAACATTATAGTTATTTATCTTGAAAGGATAGGGGATATTTCAGTTAACATTGCAAAATTAACAATTAGGTTATATGAAAAAGATAAAAAACAACTAGACAAAGATATTCTTGAAATAATTATTGAAATGTCAAATATAGTAAGGTCAATATTAGATAAAGCTTTAAAAGCTTTTTCAAAAGAGGATTCAAGACTGGCATTAAAATTAGACCAGATGGATTCATCCATAACCGATTTACAAAAGGCCCTTTATCAAAAAATGTATAAAACTAGTGTTTATCACAGTGAGGATTATATAAAATTGGTAACCAATATTTCTCTTTTAAGCAGATACCTTGAAAGAATAGGTGATAATTCAGTAAACATTGGGGATCGTGTTTTATATTATCTTACTGGTGATTTTAGACATATTCATTCTGACGTTTAAAAAAAATTTTATTAATGATTTAATAATTGTAAATCCCTATTTTAAATTCCTAAAAACAAGTTTTTTCTTTGGTATATTGTTATAATAACATTTATTGTAAAAGATAGTAAGAATAATATAGCTGCAAGAGCAATTGCTTGATCAAATTTGCCAACTTTTATCATCTGCAAAATAGCAGTTGTTAGCACTCTAGTTTCACTTTTTATATTACCTCCAACAATTAAAACCGCACCAACCTCAGAAACAGCTCTTCCAAAACCTGCAGCGATAGCTACAAATATTGAGAATTTAATTTCTTTCAATAATATCCAAAATAGTTGAATTTTATTTGCACCTAAAGACTTTGCTTGATTAATAAGCCCAACATTTATTTGCTGAAAAGCAGCAATTGTGATACCTAAAATTATTGGAAAAACAATAATTATCTGGGCAATAATCATGGCAGTGTTTGAATACATCAATTCAAGAAAACCCAGTATGCCACTTCTCCATATAAATAGTGTCAAAATTAAACCAACTACTATAGGAGGGATACCCATCCCAATATTTATAATTGTTATAATTAAACTTTTAGCAAAAAACTTATTTAAACCTATTAATGCTCCAATTGGAAATCCAACTAGCATTGAGATAAATAACGATATTGAAGAAACTTTAATTGTATTTAAAAGTATACTATAGGTTTCCTTATCCCCTCCAAATATTAAAATTATAGCTTTTTTTATGCCATCAAATATAATTTCCATAAATTACCCTACTTTATGTTTTAACAGGATAAAACAATGGTTCACCATATTGCTCTAGACCAAAATTACCAATAATTTCCTGTCCCTTTTTACTAAGTAGAAAATTTATAAAATCAATTGCTCCTTTATAATTAATATTAATATCTTTATGTTTTTTTGGATTAATAGGAATTATACCATAAGAATTTAAAAGTATGTTATCACCTTCTACTAAAATAACTAATGAAAGGTTTTCTCTTAGAAAAAGATATGTTCCTTTGTCAGCTAATGCATAAGCCTGCTTGTTTTCAGCAATAAACAAAGTCTCACCCATTCCTTGACCGCTTTCGATATAGAAGCTACCCTTAGGATTTATATTTGCCTTTTCCCATATAATTTTTTCTTTTTTATAAGTACCAGAATTGTCACCACGAGATATAAAAAGACAGTTTTTTTCAAAAATAGCTTTAAAAGCATCTATCGCAGAAAGTCCTTTAATACCTGCAGGGTCATTTATAGGTCCTACTATTACAAAATAATTATACATTATATCCATTCTAAAATTTCCATAGCCTTCTTCTACAAAATTATCTTCATCAGGCTTTGAATGTATTAAAATTAAATCTATTACTCCTTTCTTACCCATATTTATTGCCTCACCTGTACCTACAGAAATTGGGATTATATCAAAATATGATTCTTTTTCAAATTGTTCGATCAATTCATCAAGCAGTCCGCAATCATAAATGCTGGTAGTAGTTGCAAGTAACACTTTTTTGTTTGGATAAGTCCTACAGGAAAATAAAAAGACAACAATAGATATAATTAAAAAAATAATAAAAAAAACAGTTAGAAAATAATACTTAATTTTGAGTTTTTGTTTTGTTTTTAGTAATCGATTTTGCAAATTTTTTAAGTTTTTGCAGCCCAAAAATCTCATAAAATATTAACTGAAGTAATAATACATTATATATACTTAAGCTAAAAGCTTTAAGAAAATAAATTTAGTAAAATAAACTTAAATAATACATATTATATATTCCCTTAGTTTTAAATAAAAGGCACATAAGTTTTAATAGATATTTTTTTAATTATTAAAAATAAATATTTTTTACTATTTATCTTTTTACTATTTAAATAATTTTTTTTCAAACACAAAAAATTATAATAAAAAATTTTTATAAAAATTATGCATTTTTTCTTCTAACAAATCGGCTATCTTAACAATGTCTTCAGGGGAGTATACAGGAACAGCTATATTAATTGGCTTTTTACTAATTACCATAAGCAATGATGGATAATTAGAAACAGATTTATAATGTTTTTGTGCACCCATTATTTTTATTGTCGGTAAGTTATTAAACTTATAGCCTTCAGTTAATAAAATATCAATATCAAAAAACAACTTAGACACCAATTCTTCAACAGATACTTCTTTGTCTGTATCTTTTATAAAAGCAATTTTATTACTTGAAGATATTGCAACTGAACTTGCTCCTGCTCTTTTGTGTGACCAGCTATCTTTGCCTGGTTTATCTATCTCAAAATCATGATGTGTATGTTTAATAGTACCAACTTTATAGCCTCTTTTTATTAATTCTGGTATTAATTTTTTTATAAGAGTTGTTTTACCACTTCCACTTTTGCCAATGATTGAAACTACAAATTTATCCATTTTGCTTTAATTTTTTAGGCTGACTGTTTAAATAAACCATTATTTAAAATATAAATTTGCAAATATAATGATATCAAGAATGTCTAATTTTATTTAACTAAAATAAAGAACATAAAGACAAAGTAATAAAAAAAATATAAAGCAATAAACTAAAATAAACTTAAATAATATTGATTAAAATGTTTTTATTATTTCCTTTATTTCGCTACTTAATAATTTCATTTTTCTGCAATTAATACACTGCACTTCAAATATGCTATCTAATATTGGACTCCCGCAGTTTACACATCTTTTAAATTCTTTACTTATTAATAAAATTTTTTTATTTTCAATTAATGTTTTTAAATTATTAAAATATAGATATTTAATCGCACCTTCAGAACATGCTTTTATGCAAAGTCCGCATTTTGTGCAGTATACAGGTTCTTGAAAAATACAAGCTGTATCATTCTCCTCAGCATAAGAAATTGAACTTAAGGGACAAAGATTATAACAGGTACCACAAAAATTACACTTGCTGGCATCAATTGTTAATTCATACCATGGCAAAATGGATTCTTCCATATATTCATTTTTTATTGTACCAAGCAATTTAAGTCCATAAGCCAATAAACTTTGTTCTTGATATTTAATTTTTCCCCAATAAGATAAAACAACCCCATCCGTTAAAGTTTTTAGAATTTTATTTTTAAAGAAATTTATAGCATCAGATCTGTTAAACGACTTAATAAAAAAGGGTTCTATAACAACCTTTTTATTTGTATAAAAATGCTTTAATATATTTTTACAAATTTTTACCTTTTTTTTTAATTCTATATCAACCTTAAGATTGCAGCTCTTACAATCCCCTGGTGAAAGAATTACATTAATAATTTGATCATCTGAAAATGTAAGCAATATAGTTTCTAAATCCAGTATACCAAGGCAAGAAGAATACTCACCTCCTAAAGAATTATGGCAGAGATAAACAAAATTATGTTCTTTAACAATCCCGCAAGGTTTAAAATTAAAATTAATAACTCTAGTAGGGCAATATATCTTGCAAAGGCCGCAGTAGTCACATTTCTTTTTATCAATAATAATGCCATTTTCAGTAGTACTAACTGCTTGTTTTTTGCAAATATTTATACAATTTTTACAATCTAAATATTTATATTTACGGAGACAACTTTCTTTATTTATTTCAATTTCATTTACTAAAAATTTAAACCATTCAATATACATAATCAAATAATTTATATATTTTAATATCTAAACTTTTTTTATTTTAGTATCTGAATTCTTTAATATCTATAATTTAGTTAGCTTTATAAAAGTATCAAAAAAAGAAGCGCTTCCTCCTATAGGATCTGAAAGAGGAGTATTTTTTAGCACAGGATCCACATCCATTAAAGGATTTGGCGAAATACCTTTTCTTCGTCTTTTATCCCCTTTAATATTTTTGCCATCTATAACTGTGTCATTACTGCCATAAGCCCAGTGCCCAAAATGATGTGAAATGCTTATTACTCCTGGTTTTATACCTTCAGTTAATTTAATTTTAGCTATCAATTCGATAAAATCACCGTTTCCAAGGTCAATAACTCCATTTGGATTCGAAGAAGAAGTCACTCTTACAAGGTCATCATTTTTAAGTCCTAGTCTTTTAGCATCCTTACTGTTTATTAAAACCATGTTTTCACTCATTAGACCTAAAGTCCAATAGTTTGATGCAGTCCTGCTTTGAGTGTGGAAGATTTCTTTATAAGTTATTAAATGAAAATCATACCCATTTTTTCTTAACGAATTTCCTATTGAGTCTCTTTGATCAATATAAATGGAAATGCCAGAAAAATTGCCACCTGTACCTGAATGTTTAACATCTGCAACCTCTTCTAAATAAAATCTTAGGAGGTTTTGAAATTTATGACTTACATATGGGCCTTTATAAGCGTCTTCTGATGACTCAAAACGGCCTCCCCTGTTAAGAACAAATACCACTCTGCCCCAATCTTCTAAATTTACTGCTTTTTTCCATCTTTCATAATCAAAAACACTTTTTGGCAAGTGCCTTCTTGATTTTTTAAATAAATCTATTTCTGAATTACTGGCAGCTGCAACTGCATCTTTGCCATTAGGTTTATCACCAAATGCAATATTTGCAACAAGTTTTAGATAATAATCTTCTGGCCTATCAAGATTCATTCCGTTGCCAAAAGCATTTTTGCCAAAACCAGAAAGATTTAGCTTTTTTGCAATAGCTATGATAACTGCTTCTAAAGAAACGGGCATTTCTTCTTCATCAATTTTTACAGTTTCAGTCAATGGGGCTATTACCGGTTGTCTTACTTTGCTTACCGCGCTTTGAATATCAGGAACTGGATGTGGAAATCCCCATCTTTCAAAAAAAGTTATATCAGGAAATATATAATCTGCATACATCGATGTCTCACTGACAACAATATCACATGAAATTAAAAGAGGAATCTTATTTATATCTTTAAGTATTTCTATCTGCTTATGGCCTGCAGGAGTAGCATAAATTGGCGTACCCATGTGGATAAAAAGAATTTTAATATCATAAGGGTAGCCATCGCTTGCTGAAGGAATAACTTCCTGGTAAATATTTGAGCTTAATGGATACCATGGCCTTCGTGCAGGATAGCCCTCATCATTAAAAAGTGTGCTTTCTTCGTATTTTGCTTTCTCTCTTGTTATAGGTATTCCAAATGGAGATAATTTGCTAGGATGTAATTTTTTGATATCAAATGGACCATTAGCTTTATCGCCAAACTCATGCCAGTGGCCACCGCCAATTGTAAATCCACCTTTCCAATCAATATTTCCTATTAAAAGATTTAGATAAATAAGTGCTTGTGCATTATAAAAACCATTAGTATGCTGGACTGAACCTCTATAAAATTCTACGGCTGCTCTTTTGCCATGGGATGTAAGCTCATCT
>JACVJA010000027.1 GCA_015661035.1 Candidatus Calidifonticultor daggyaiensis
TTATAAAAAAAAGAAGAAAAAAAATGCGTAAGAAAAAACATAAAAAAATGCTTAAAAAGACCCGTTGGCAGAGAAGAAATAAATAAAAAATAAACACTATAGATAAGTGGTAAATTTAAGTGTCTTTAAATACTCAAAAAATTAAAGATGAGATTTTAAATACCTTAAACAAGAGGGTTTTACTCTGTGATGGTGCTATGGGCACTATGCTTCAAAGCATTGGTTATACTGCTGCCAGCGATTTACTAAATTTAGATGAAAATGCAAGAAAAGATATTATAAAAATACACCTTAACTATATTGCTGCTGGTTCTGAAATTATTCAAACTAATACTTTTGGTGCCAATTTTTTAAAATTAAAGCGTTCAGGTAATGAAAAGTATTTAAAATTAATAAATAAAAATGCTGTAAACAATGTAAAAGAAGCTATAAACTATTTCCAAGAATTCTCGCCTAACAAAGAGACTGTAAAAAGAATTTACATAGCAGGAGATATAGGCCCATCAGGCGAAATGTTAAAGCCTTTTGGTAATATTAGCTATGATGAGATGGCTAATTCATTTTCAGCACAGGCAGAAGTGCTAATTGAAAGTGGAGTAGATTTTATCCTTGTAGAAACAATGATGGATTTAAATGAAGCTTGTGCTGCGGTTGAGGGCATAAAAAAACTAGACAGGGAAATTTTAATTGCATGTACACTCACTTTTAATGAAAATGGTGTTACTTTAATGGGAAATAAGGCAGAAGACTTTGGAAAAGTTTTAATTGATGCTGGGTGCAGTATTATTGGAGCAAACTGCAGTGTTGGATCAAGTTCAATGATTAAAATTACTGAAAAAATAAGAAGTGCAAACCCTGATACTTTGCTTATCATCCAACCTAACGCAGGGCTTCCAAAAATTGTAAACAATAAAACTATATTTGATGAATCTCCAGATTTAATGGCTGAAAATTTCTCCCATATACTTAAATTTAACCCTTCTATAATTGGCGGTTGTTGCGGTTCAACCCCAGAGCATATCAAAAAAATATCTAACCTTTTAAAAAATGATAGCTAAGTAAGCCTTTCGCATTAGATTTAGTTTAATATACTAAATATACATTAAATATTTAAAATTAAAAATAATATAGTATAAACATAATTGTATTTATATAATTGTATTGGTTTTTTTAAATAAAAATATATATTTCTAAACAAATATTTAAAAACTATTATATATTTAATAAGCTATACATATTAATAAAAAAGTATTAATAAATTTATATAAAAATTACTTGACATTTAAGTAAATATCAATATAATTAAAATTGACAATAATAATTACTTATATTTAATGTTTTTTTGAAAATTTAATATATATATTTTAAAAAGTAATAGAGGCGATCACTTGCATTTCGTAAGTGGGCACTTGAAATGCAACGAGCTAGTAGTGCAACCGGCTATTGCTTTAGTAAATGATTAAACAAACATTAATTAAAGCAAAACTATTAGTTAAAGTAGACAAAATTAACTAATAATTATTTCCTGTTTAATTAAAAGCTAAAAGCCATTTAAGCCTCTTAAATGGCTTTTTTTATTGGGTTTTTATTTGATTTTTTAAGAATAAAAAAAATATAAAAACTTTATAAAATTTTACAATTCTACTAGCCGCAAGCCTCTTGGTTTGCGGCTTTTTTATTTTCAGGAGCAAAGAATTTTAAAACAACAAGCGCCATAGGAGGGACCCTAAAAATGAAGCAAATAAGATTAAAAGAAATTATTAGAAAAATTAAAAATAATAATACCAAAAACTTTATATCTGTTTCATTATTAGCTGTATTACTGGTTATGATTTGTCTTCTTCAAATTATCAATACACAAGCATTTTATAATTATAAATATAGCAATTTTAATTCTGGAAATTTTAACAATATTAACGAATACACAATTGCTTATAGTCAAAATATAGAAATACTTGGAACAGCTTTCTTTAATCCTGAAACTGGCGCTATTACAACTAATTCACAAGAATTCAATAAATTACAAAGTCAAGGAGTAAATTTATCTGAATATGAAGGGGCAGTTTTAAATTTAATCAATACAGTCAGAGTTAGCAATGGGTTAGCTGCTCTTCAGCCAAACCAATCATTAATTGATATTGCTCGGACAAGAAGTAATGATATGCTTCAAAGAGGCTACTTTTCACATTATTCACCAGAAGGAAAAAATGTCTTTAACATAATGAAAGAATGCGGAATAACTTTTAAAGCTGCAGGTGAAAATTTAGCTCATTCAAAACCTGCAAGCATTGGCAGTCCTGAGGCATTCCTAAATGCTTGGATGAACAGCCCGTCACACGCTGCAAATATATTAAGAAGTCAGTATGGAATAATCGGAGTTGGAATGGTTGAAAATGGTGATAGAAGAGTTGTAACAACTGTATTTAGAAATCCATAATTTTTAAACATTTAAAATAAATAAAAAATAAATAAAAAATTAAATTTAAAAGATAAATAAAAAACAAGTAAAGCATCAAAAAAAATAATAAAAAAGAGGTAAAAAAATGGCTAAGAAGAGTCTATAGCTGGACGCCTAATTAGCTTACTGATATAAAATAACCCGGTTATTTGCCGGGTTATTTTTACCTTTGAATTTTAATAAAAATTATTAAATACTTCCTTCTATATAATCAGTTTGGTCTAATAAGTTTATTAGATTCAACTATTTTATGATAATAATGTCCTGAGGGCTTTATTGTTCTTTCAAGTTTTGATGATTTAAAATCAATTGAAGTTAGCCCAAATCTTCTTGAAGGTCCATGAGCAAGCTCAAAATTATCAAAAGTTGACCAGTGAAAATATCCCATTACTGGCAGTCCTTCATTACATGCTTTTTTAACATAAAAAAGATGGTTATAAAGACTTGTCTTTCTTAAATTATCATCATTCGTACACGTACCATTTTCAGTAATAAGAATAGGTTTTTTATATTTGTTGTAAAAAAATTTTATCATCCGATAAATTCCTTCTGGATATAATTCCCAGATATCATCATGCTCTCTTCCAAGCTCCTCAAGCTTTTTTTTGCCGCGATTTTCATAAGCTAAAAGAGGATATTTATAGATTGGAATTCTTCCATAATAACTAAAGCCAATATAATCAGCTTTACTGCCCCTTTTTATAAAATACTCATGTACGTGCTCATGCTCAATATAATCGAAAAAAGCTTTAATAATATTTGCAGCTATATTTTTTTTATCCAGAACTTCAACTATCATATGAGCATGTGATATCCCTACCAATATTTTTGGATATTTATCTTTTATATAATCATATAAAATACTATGAGCAGAAGCCATATTAGACAAAGCTTTAACACGAAGTATTGGATTTACTTTCTTTGGCGGAAAACCTTTAAGCAAATACGACATATTCACATAAGCATTTGGCTCATTAAACGTGTTTATGATATCAATATAATCTGAGTAAATTTCTAAAACTTTTTTAGCATAATCTAAATAATAATTTACTGATTTTTTGTTTGTCCAGCAGCCAATTTTAAAAAGCCATAAAGGATTTGCAAAATGATTTAGTACAAGCAGAACTTTCTTATTATTCTCCTTTAAAGTTTTAAAAATTTCAAGGTAATGTCTTATTGTATTTTTTTTCAACGGAAGATTTGGACCCTTTTGAAGTTTTGACCAGTCCATTGAAAATCTGTAGGCATTACCAAGATAAATGATATACTCAAGATCTTCTTTATACCTTTTGTAATGATCTATAGCAACACCAAGCCTTGTTCCATCCGCTCCAATAAATCCCATCCATTCAGTTTCCCCCTCACCTTCAATTTGGAATGCTGATGTTGCTGTTCCTAAAATAAAATTTTTAGGAAAATTAAGGTCAGGAAATCTTTTACTGATATATTTTTTGGTTTCAATTGTATTATTCATTATCATTCATAAAAACTCTGCCTCTTTGCTTTGTTTTTTAAGTCTTAATTATGTTTTCAAAGCTTTTAATATTCATAATACCATTATATAATAATAGGAAATCTTTTATAATTACTATTTTTTATTTTAAAAATTTTTATAAAACTAATTTTATTCTATTGATTGATACAAATATTTTATATTTTTTACCAATAAATAACTGATTATATTAAAAAAATAGGGCTAAAAAATGATAAATAAAAATATAAAAAAATTTGCTTCTCTTCTTACAGCAGATGCCGGAAATTATGAAAAGCTTTTAAAAGATATTGAGAAAGAAGGTTTTAATGGCATTCACTTTGATGTTATGGATGGACACTTTGTTAAAAACTTTGCTTTTAGTCCACAAATAATTAAATCTTTAAGAAAATATACACCTTTACCATTTCAAGCACACCTTGAAATTGAAAGCCCTTCAGATTTTATAGATTTATTTATTGAATGCGGCTGCAATATTATTACTTTACATCCCCAAACTTGTAAAATTAAAAGAGAATTAAGATATTTAAGAGCTCGAAACATAACCACATCAGTAGCAATAGACCCTGATATAAAAATCTCAGAAATTCTTGATTATATTAGCTTAATTGATAATGTAATTATTATGTCAGTTTATCCTGGTTTTGGAAAACAAAAGTTTTTAGTACATTCTTTAGAAAAAATTAAAAATTTAAAAAATATTATAATAAACAACCAGCTGCCTGTTACTATTTCAATAGATGGCGGTATAAATCCTAATAATGAAAACCAAATAATTGAAAGCGGCTGCGATATTTTAATATATGGTTCAAGTTTATTTAACTAAGTTTAAATATTAAATCCATAATTAAATCCATATTATCACTAAATCTATAATTCATTAAATTTTCATCAATTACTTTAGAATACTTTGTCAGCTTATCAGCAAGCTGTTTTATTTTCCACGTCATTTTTACTGCAAGTTCAAGAGTTTTTTCTCTATCATCCCTTGCTGAAATTATATCAATAGTACACCAAGAATTATATTCTGTTTTGTTTAAATAATAAAAAAACTCGAGAATTTCCCAAAAATTAACTGTTCCAAAAACCATATCAGGATCAGCATCTTTATAATTATCATTTAAATGTATTTGAAATAGCTTATTATGACTATCTATTAACATTAAAGATTCTGCTAATGATTCACCTGCCATTAATGCATGGCCAACATCTAAAGCGCAACCCACATTATCTAAACCAACATCATTAATAAAAGCAAGAGCTTTACCTGTATTGCTAATTAATTGCTTTTGTCTCGGATCTTTTGATTTAGCTTCAACAGCAATTTTTACAGTTTTATCATATTCACCAATTTCTCTAACAGTTTCAACAAGCAAGTCCCAAGCCATCTTATAATCTGATTGAAATGGATAATCAAAGCCATCATGAGCAGGCCAAAGAAGAACACTATCTGCATTAAGCTCCTTACATAAATCAATACTTTCCTTTAAAATTTTTACAGCTTCTTTTCTAATTTTCTGGCCAGTTGAACTAAAAGCTCCAAATTTAAATTTTTCATTACTCCAAACTTCAGGTTCTATTACAGAAACTTTAAGGTTATAATTATCTAAAAGTTTTTTTAGATTTTCAGGGTTAGACGGCAGTGGGTTTGTTGGATAAAATACTACTAAACCCGTTAAACCATCAATTTTAGAAAATATCTCAAGTTTTTCCTCTAAATGCATGTCCTTAAAATAGCCACCCGGCACATACCTTTCTGCATAGGTACCTAAGCACCAAAGATGAGCATCTACTTTTAATTCCATTTGAAATTTTCCTTTTTTACTAATATTTTTATTTTTAAACTTTTCCTTTTTATTCTTTTTATTCTTACTTTACTTTTTATTCTTTTTACTTTTACTTCACTTTTTATTTTTGATTCAAATAAAAATAAGGCTTTAATAAGTAATAGGTTTCTATAATAAATAAAACCAACAACTGGCAGATTTTTCATGCTTTTTATTTTTTTATATTACTTTTAGTTTTAATCTGCCAGTTGTTTTCTTAAGCATATACTTATTATCAGTTTTTCTATTGACAATATTTTTTTGTTTAGTTTTACCTGTTTTTATTTTACTTTTATTTTCCTTTTCTTTTAATACTTATAATATCTCCCTTACCCTATTATAAAATCTATTATAAGTATAACTTTATAAGTCTAATTTTTTAAGCTTCTTTATTACTTCTTTATACTTAGCTATACTATAAGCAACACTAAGTTTTTATTCAGTTGGGAAAGCTGAATTTCCAGTTTTTTCAAGTATTTCTGCAGCAATTTCGTCCATGTTTTCGGGGGTAACTAATTTTACATCAACTGGAACTTCAACGTTTTCATAGAATTTTCCATCAAGAAGAATTTCTTTTAGAATTTCTACAGATCTATAACCAATATAATATGGCTGTTGAAGAACTGTTGCGTTTAAAATCCCATCTTTCATAGCTTGAAACTCTTCTGGATCTCCATTATAACCAACTGACAGTATATTCTTACCTGATGCTTGAATTGCTTGTGCTGCACCTACTGCTTCACGACCACTGCAGAAAAATACACCAGCTACATCAGGAACAGCAGAAAGTATTTGCTGCATTGTATCATAACCACCTTCAGCACTTGGGTTTTGAACAATTATATTTGCAGCTACATTATAACCTAGCTCCATAGCCTTAGCCAGAAATCCTTCACCTCTTTGTCTAGCATAAGTCCATTGAGGCAGTAAATTACCTAAACCTAAAGGCTTTGAAGTATCATTTAGTTTACCTGCTAAAAATTCAGCAGCTAGCTGCCCACCTTTAAAATTGTCAGAAATTAGAAGTGCATTAACAGGACCTGATTTTCCAATATCAGCACAAACTACAGGTATACCATTTTTTCTTGCATTTTCAACAGCAGGACCAATTGCACCAGGGTCCACTGGGGTTATAACTATTCCGCTAACCTTTTGACCAACCAATGCGTTAATATCCTGAACCATCTTTGTGGCATCGCTGTTTTGGTCAATCATAACATACTTAAACCCAAAGTCTTTACAAGCATCTTTCACACCTTTTTCAACATTCTGAAAAAAAGTAAACTGCATTGTCCATAAAGAAAATCCGATTGTTATTTCACTTGGATCTTTATAGGTCTTAACCTGCATGCTTGCACCACCAGCTGCTTCTTCTTTCTTGCATCCCAAAAAAGATAGAGTAAGAATCAATGCAGTACATACTAGGGTTACAAGCATTATTTTTAGATATCTTTTTTGCATTTTTTATACCTCCTTTGTTTCATATTTTCTTTTTTAAAACTTTAATTTTTCATGGTGTTGCTTATTAAAGCTTTTATTAGAAATAAGCAACATTAATATTATTTTAATTACACATCCCCCCTTTATTTTTTTATCTATTCCTTAGTTTGTAAATATATTAATTTGTTAATTTTTTTATTAACTTACTCTCCTTGTCCAAGAAGATAAAATTTAAGCTTATTTAGAGATACTGCAAATATCATTACCAATCCCGTTGCAACTAATTGCCAATAAGAATTTACTTGCATAAGACCCATACCATTACCTAAAAATGTGACAATTAATGCAGCAACTAATGAACCGCCAAGGCTTCCATTCCCACCACTTAAAGCTGTACCACCTAAAACGACTGCTGTAATGACTTGAAATTCATAATTTTGGCCCATAAGACCTGGATTTGCTGCGCCCAAGTTTGCAGAATTTACTATGGAAGCAATACCAACAAATAATCCAAGAAGCGTAAACACTAAAATCTTAATATTATCAACATTTATTCCAGATAAAGCTGCAGCTTTAGCATTAGTTCCAACGGCAATAATATATCTTCCAACTGGGGATTTTCTTAAAATAAGATAGGCAACCAAATAACAAATAACCATTAAGAGAATTGGAAAAGGGATTACTCCAAAAAGCTTTCCGTTTCCAAAATAAAGCCAAAATCTATCACTTATATAAACTGGAACATTATTTGTATATATATAAGCTAGCGATCTAAAAACATAAAGCATACCAAGAGTTGTAATAAAAGCAGGTATTCTAAGCTTTGTAACAAATATTCCATTGATAAAACCTAAGAAACTCGCAATTGCAACAGTTGATAATACACCACCAACTCCTCCGATTTTTGGAATAAAAGATGAACCTAAAACTCCTACTAAAGCAAGCATTGAGCCAATAGAAATATCAAAATTTCCTGTCATTATAACAAATGTCATTCCTATTGCTGCAATTCCTACATATGATGCAAACCCAAAATTGCTTAATAAATTATAACTAGTTGCAAAATTTGGGCTGGTTATTGAAAAAACAATAACAATTAATATAAAAATTAATGGCAAGCCAAAATTACCCCAAAACAGCCCTAACTTTTGCTTTAATTGTCGGGATCTTAATTCATCCATAATAAACCCTTCAAATAATTAAATTAAAAATTTAAATATAATTATCTAAAATATAATCATTTAAAATTATCTAAATGTACCTAAATAGAATTTTAAAAAATTGCCAAATAAAAAAATTACCAAATACAAAAAGTATTAAACCTTAATTCCCTTAATCCTTGCTGCTTCTAAGTACCTTTGTCTTAATCCATCAACAAAAAGAGCAAATATTAAAATCAAGCCTACTGATAATAGTTGATAAAAGTATTGGACTTTTATAAGGTTTAGTCCATAATAAACCATTGATATAAAAATTCCCGCAAAAACGGCTCCAACCAAATTGCCTTTCCCACCCGATAAGCTTGTTCCACCTAAAATAGTAATTGTAATTACTAAAAGTGTAAATCCGGGCGCCATACTTGGAATACCAATCATTGCCTGAGAAGTTCTTATAACTCCGTTGATGCTAGCTGTAAAAGCTACAAGTACATAAACTATTATTTTTATAAAAACTACATTTAAGCCTGAAATTCTTGCTGCATTTTCATTTGAACCCACTGCACTAATATGCCTTCCGAGTGGTGTTTGATAAAGTAATAGGTAAAAAATTATAAAAAGCACAACCATTATATAAATAGGAATGGGAACCCCCAAAAATTTACTAGTCCCAATAACTGTAAATTTTGTAACACTTATTGGTATTTGTTTCCCATTTGCAATTAATAATGCAACGCCCCTTACAATTGTAGCCATTGAAAGAGTGGTGATTAATGGATTAACTCCAAATTTAGTAATAATAACACCATTTAAAAAGCCTATAAAACAGCTTATTAATATAGAAATAATAATGGCAGATGGAATTCCAATATTAGGAATTAAGATAGATAAAAAAACACTTGTCAAAGCAACTACAGCATCAACAGATAAATCAAAACCTCCGCTTGTAATAGCCAAAACCATTCCAAAACCTACAATTGCCCCATAAGTTCCTTGAGTGATAATATTTAAAATTGTATCAGTCTTTAAAAAATTAGGAGTTGCAATCCCAAGAAAAATGCTTGCAAGAACTATTAATATAAAAATGCCTATTTTCTCATATAATTTTAAGAATCTAACCATAACGTTTTTATTCCATAATCCTTTTTTTATTATCCTAAATTTTCTATATTAAGATAAAATATTTTTGCCTTAATTATTATTATTTATTAATTAATTAATTAATTAATTATTATTTATTGACTGTGTTGTTCCAATTTGAGCAGCCACTAATTTTTCCTCATTCATAGTTTGTCTAT
>JACVJA010000028.1 GCA_015661035.1 Candidatus Calidifonticultor daggyaiensis
TACTTCAGTATATTCAAAAGTTGGTGTTATTATTTCTTGATAATTAAACAATTTAAATATTCTTTTTGCAGATGCAATTATAAAATTTCTTAATTTTAAATCTTTATTAAAAACGTCAGTTGTACCTCTAGGTGAATTTAAAATCATTACTAATCCATCCAGCCATTTCTTAAAAAATAGTTATTTTCTATTTCATACCCTAATGTTGTATTAGCACCATGACCAGGACAAATAATCAAGTCTCTATCAAATTTTTTCAATTCTTCTAAAGATTTAGTAATTTCTTCTTGGTTTCCCCCATATAAATCAGTTCTTCCAACCCCATTTCTAAAAAGTAAATCGCCTGTAAATAAGTATTTATTAACTTTTATAACTATACTGCCTGGAGTATGTCCTGGCATATTATAAACATATATATCTTTTTTAATTAAATCTTCTAACACTTCATCATTTATTAAATTATAAGTTTTTAATGATAATGGATTATTGGAAAAAATTGAAGAAAAATTTTTAGCCGGGTCTTTTATAATCTCTTCATCTTTTGGGTGAATATAAAAAGGAATATTATACTCTTCAATTAATTCTGGAATTGCACCAATATGATCGTAATGCCCATGTGTATTTATTATAAAACTTAAATTTAACTTTTCACTATCTATAATTGATTTGATTTTTTTAAACTCTGCTCCAGGATCAATTATAAACGAATAATCATTAAAACTAACAATATAACAATTTACACTAAAAAAACCTAAAACTATTTTTTTTACTTTCAACTTTGCTTTCTAGGCAGTACTCTGTATACATCGTATACAGAACTGACTTGTCTTATGTTATTAATAATATCTTTTAAAATATATTTGTTACTAATTTCTATAACAAATCTAAATTTAACTATACCATTTTTATTTGGGCGCTGCGTGCTTGCGTTTATTATATTTAAATCATACTCACTTATAACATTTGTGATATCTCTTAATAATTTTGTTCTATCAATAGCTTCTATTTGTATTTCTGCATTAAACTTATATGGTGCAAAGCTATCCCATTTTACTTCAATAAAACGTTGTTCATCATTCCTTTTAAGCATTAATAAATTATTGCAATCAACTCTATGAACTGAAATCCCCTTACCTCTTGTAATGTAACCAATAATAGGATCATGTGGAACAGGATTGCAACACTTTGCAAGTGTTACTAGAACATTATCCATACCCTTTACTATTATTCCGCTTCCGGATTTTTTAGAATGTTGATGAATTTTTTGGGATTTTGGTTTTACAAATTTTATATCTGCAATTGATATCTCTTTATCTGTCTGATCTAATTGATTTAATTTCTTTACTATTTTTGTAAAAACTTGATGAACTGATACTTTATGAGAACCAATATTTCTAAATAAAGATTCCGTGTTTTCAAAATTATACTCCTTAGCTACTTCATCAAAAACTTTATTTGGTATATCCTTAAAAGATAAGCTATTTTTTCTTAAGGTTTTAAGCATTAATTCACGACCTGTATTGTAGGATTCTTGTTTTTCTTCTTTACTAAACCATTGTTTAATTTTATTTCTAGCTGATGAAGTTTTAACAATACTAAGCCAATCTCTGCTTGGCCCCTTTGGAGTTTTTGAAGTTATTATTTCAACTATATTTCCATTTTCAAGTTGACTTTCGATTGGAACCATTACTCCATCTACTTTAGCGCCAATACAATTATGGCCGATATCAGTATGTATTTGATATGCAAAATCTATTGGTGTTGCACCACGTGGAAGGTTTATTACTTTGCCTTTTGGTGTAAAAACAAAAATTTCTTCCTGGAATAAATCTAATTTTAAAGACTCTAAATAATCATGAGGGTCTTTAAGTTCTTTTTGCCAGTCTAAAAGCTGTCTTATCCAAGCAATTCTTTTATCAAATTCTGTTGGTTGAATTATGCCTTCTTTATACTTATAATGGGCTGCAATACCGTATTCAGCAAATTTGTGCATCTCAAAAGTTCTAATTTGTATTTCTATGGGATTACCTCTATACCCTATTACAGTAGTATGCAGAGACTGGTACATATTAAATTTTGGATTTGCTATATAATCTTTAAATCTTCCGGGAATTGGCTTCCAAATAGAGTGAATTATACCAAGAACTGCATAGCAACTTTTTATATCTTCTACAATAACTCTTATTGCAATTAAGTCATATATATCGTCAATACTTCGGTTTTGCTGAATTATTTTATTATAAACGCTATAATAACCTTTTACTCTTCCGCTAATTTCAGCAGGTATTGATACCTCATTTAATTTATCTGCAACTATCTTAATTGCCTCATCAATTTGAACTTGTCTCTGCTTAATTTTGTCTTGGACCATTTCTTTAATTTTTACAAATTGTTTAGGGTATAAAGTAGCAAAACTTAAATCTTCAAGTTCTGTTTTTATTTGATGAATACCCAACCTATGTGCTATCGGTGCATATACTTCTAAAGTTTCTATAGCCTTATCCTTTCTTTTTTGTTCATTCAAATATGATAAGGTTTGCATATTATGAAGTCTATCTGCAAGTTTAACTAGTATAATCCTAATATCTTCTGACATTGCTATTATCATTTTACGTAAGTTTTCAACCTGTTTTTCCTCTAAGCTAGAAAAAATAATCTTATCTAATTTAGTTACGCCGTTTATGATATTTGCTATCGTTTTACCAAAAATTTTATTTATCTTTTCATAAGTTATATTTGTATCTTCAATAATATCATGCAAAATTGCAGAAATTATTGATGTTTGATCAAGTTCAATATCTGCTAGTATCCCTGCAACTTCTAATGGATGGGTTATAAAAGGATCTCCTGATTTTCTAAACTGATTCTCATGGTGTTTTTTTGCCATTAAATAGGCTTTATTCAAAAGTGCAGTATCAAGCTGAGAATTATAACTTTTAATCTTTTCAACCAACTCTAAATACTTTTTATCTGTATCATCTAAGTTGGTTAAATTAATCTGCTCTGTACTTGAATTATTCTGGCTTATAATAAAATGATTTTTTATTTCATTTTTAACATTATTTATTTTGTTATCTATTTTGTTCATAAAATAAATTATATATTATTATTCAAATTTTTCACATAAAAGTATGTAAAGTATAAAAAGTATACAAAGTATATAAGTATATTAAAGTGCTGTCCCTGAAACCAAGCTGCGTCTTAATTTCAACAGATATTTATATCTTTAAGCTGTATTTAAGAAAAAGACTTAATTACTATGAACTTGTGATAAAATCTACAATAACCAACTGGATGCCAAAAGCATTTAAAACATCATTGCTTTCTTTATTTTTTATATTCTTAATATCAAAACTATATAAAATATCAATATTCTTACCTAATTTTAAAAAATCTAACTTAAAATATTTACAATCAAATATTACTGAATCAAAAACTACTTTATTATTCTTTAATTTTAAAAAAACATGTTTTTCTTCATTTTCATTTCCATCTAGAATTTTTGGCTCTTTTATAATTTCACAATACCTGGTGTAAAACATAGGTTTTGGATTACCAATGCCAAAGGGTTCTAGGCTTAAGAGCTGTTCTAAAAATTTTTTATTAATGTTTTTAAAATCTATTTCTAAATCGTAATAATACTTTTTTAAAAAAGTGTCATAATCAAAATTGTTTTTTATAAATAACAACATTTCTTCTCTAAACTTACTATAATATTCTTTAGAAATTGTAATTCCACATGCTTGGCTATGACCCCCGAATTTAATAAAATATTTTTTAAAATTGTTAAGATTTTCATAAAGATTAAATCCGTCAATACTTCTACCAGAACCTTTAAGAAAACTACCTTTATCTTTAAACAATATAACTGGTAAATTTATCTTCTTCACAATTTTTGAAGCTACAATGCCTAACACACCTTCATGCCAATTTTCAGAATGTTCTATAAAAACTTTACAGTCATTAAATTTTAAATTATAATTGCACAATTTTTCATTGACTATTTCCTTATATATTTCATTTTGAATTTTTTGCCTTTCATAATTTAATTTTTCAATTTCTTCTAAAATATTTTCCAGTTCATTTAAATCTTTAAATTCATCAATTAATATTTTTAAGACATTATTAGCAGTTTTTACTCTCCCTGCTGCATTTAATCTTGGAGCAATAATAAAACCAATATCATATGTAGAAAAACTATCAATATTAGGTAAAACTCTTTTTATTAAGTGTTTTAAACCAAGACTTTTTGTATTTTTTAATTGTTTTAAACCATAAGAAACAATGATTCTATTCTCATCAACTAATGGCATTAAATCTGCAACAGTTGCAATGGAAACTAAATCTAATAATGACTTTAAATAATCATTTATTAATAAATTTATTTTATCATTTTGGCTATATATGAAATTTTCTGCTAACATTAGATTATTGTTTAAAAGATTATTAGAGCCTATTTTTTTATTAGTTGTAATATTAGATTTAATATTTATATCAGTATTTTTCCTATAATCTATAATTTTTTCTTTACAGTAAACACTATAAAAAAAACTATTTTTCAATTTATTATTAAAACTATGTAAACTATAAACTATAAATTTAAATACAACACCAGCACCGCTTAAGTGCTTAAATGGGTAATTGCTATTTAATAATTTTGGATTAACTATAATATAATTTGGTCTACCTTGGTAAAATCCTGTAATTTTAAAATAAGATTCTTCAATATCAGCAAGAGGCTCATGATGGTCCAAAACAATTACATCAATATAGTTATTGCATATTTTAACCTTAGTTAAGTAATCCTTAACATTAAATGCATTTGTTCCACAATCGACACATATTATTAAATTATATTTTCCTGGCAGAATGATATTCTCTAAAAAATCTATATTTATATCATATCCTTCTTCAAAACGATTAGGTATGTAATATTTAACATTAAAACCTGCTCGCTTTAGAAAATTATATATTAAAGCAGTGCTTATTACTCCATCAGTATCGTAATCGCCAAAAATTATAATTTTTTGTTTATTTTCATAGGCATATATTAATCTGTCAAAAGCATGCTTAATATTTGGTAGAAGAACAGGTGTATAAAGATTTTTTAATTTAGGGTTTAAAAAGTTAATGATACTTTCAGAATTTTTATAACCTCTATTATATAAAAGTGAAATTATTTCTTCATTTATAAAAAGGCTTTTTGAAAGCTCTTTAGTGGTAATTATATAATCTTCCAATAAATTATTGTTTTTAGATTTTTTAGTTTTGCTATCTGAATTAAAACCAATTTGTAAATTATTTTGGAAATTTTTTTGCCAAGCTCTAGGTAACCAGTTTTTTGGTTTGACCATTATATTTAATTATATTATTTACTATATCTTGGAAATTTATTATTCCATGAAATAAGAATTGGAGGACCTACAAAAACAGATGAATAAGTTCCTGAAATAATCCCAACTAAAAGCCCATATGCAAAATCTTTTAAAGTCTCATTTCCAATTATTACCAGAACAATTATTGGAAATAAAGTAGTAGCAGTGGTAGCCAGTGATCTTGAAATAACTTTATTTATAGAATAATTAATAATCACGCTAAATCTATCTCTTTTATTAAGCCTTAATTCTTCCCTAACTCTATCAAACACTACAATTGCATCGCTTAAAGAATAACCAAGAATAGTAAGCATTACCGCAATACTTGTAGTATTAAATTCTCTATATGTGATAGCGTAAAAGCTTAAAATCAATAAAATATCATGTATAAGTTCAATAATTGCAACTACAGCAAATCTTACAGTAAATCTAATCCAAGCATAAATTAGAATTCCAACTATACTTATAGCAATAGCAATTAAAGCATTCCTTGTAATTGTTTTAGAAAAACCTGGTGCTACATTTCTGTCTTGAACAAGCGGCTTTTCGATGCCAATATTTTTATCCAAAGTGTTTAAAATTAAGTCCTTTTGTTCTTGGTTTAATGGCAGTGTTCTAATTATATATTGGTCTTGACTAGTATTTTGTAATATTGCCTTTCCATAACCTATGCTTTCCATATTTTTTCTTAATTCACTAATACTGATGGGTTTTTTAAACTTTACTTCCATTAGATTTCCACCAAGAAAATCAATTCCAAAATTAAAACCTCTAACAAAAAAGAAAATAATGCCGATTATTATAAATATTGTAGTAAATATTACCCAATATTTATTTTTTCCTACAAAATCAAAACGCCCAGACTTCTCATATAAAATATTATTTTTATTTTCAAGGATAATAGGTTTGTCTTCATGAACTATAACTTCTTTTTCTTTAGATTTCTCTAAAACTTTAGTATCTTTGGAGTCGCCTTTACCCTTAATAGCTTTTAATTTTTTGGATATTTTTTTAGGATATTTCTTTTTTGATGCCAACTAAAACTCCTTATTTTTAGGACTAAGTTTTATTCCAACAAAACCTGGGGTTACTGCTTTAGAATTTACTACTAAAAATAAAACTGCCCTTACAAATATTACAGCAGTAAATAAGCTTATAATAACTCCAATTGCAAGAGTTACAGCAAACCCTCTAATTGGACCTGTTCCAAATCTATACAAAGCAGCTGCAGTTATAAGTGTAGTAATGTTTGAATCAATTATTGCTCTTAAAGCATTTCTAAAACCTTCAGTAAATGATGCAACCTTACTTTTTCCTTTTAACATTTCCTCTTTAATTCTAGAAAAAATTAAAACATTCGCATCAACAGCTATGCCAATAGTTAAGACAATACCAGCAATACCAGGCAAAGTAAGAGCTGTTTTAAGCCCAGCAATTACCCCCCAAAAGATAATTATGTAAAATATAAGACCTAATATTGATATAAGCCCTAATCCTCTATATAGAGATACCATTAATATTGCTATAAGTGAAAACCCGATAATTCCTGCTAATATACTTTGCTTTAACGAATCGTGACCTAAAGTTGGACCAATGGTCTGACTTTCCTGGATTTCAAGATTAACAGGTAACGCTCCAGTTTGTAAAACTAAAGCTATATCTTTTGCTTCCTCCAGAGTAGGTATATTTTCTATTACAGCATCACCACCCGTAATTGCTTGCCTTATTACTGGCGCAGATTTAACTTCCCCGTCTAATACAATAGCAAGCCTCTTACCAACATTTTCAGAAGTTATTTTGGCAAACTGTTTAGCCCCTTCTTCATTGAATGACATCTGTACTATTATTTGACCATTTTGACTATAACCAGCAGATGCCTTTACTAACTTATCTCCAGTTAATAATGTTGGACCTAATACGGGCTTATTATTTTCATCAACAGATTCTAAAATTTTAAACTCAAGTTGAGCAGTTTTACCAATAACATCAATTGCTCTTTGAGGGTCATCAACTCCAGGCAACTGAACAATTATATTTCTGTTAAAATCTCTAGTTACTAAAGGTTCAGAAATTCCAAGCTTATCAATTCTATTTAAAATTATAAGTTGAGCTTTATCAAGAGATTCATCTGTTACTTGCTGTTGACCTTGGCTGTCTGATTTAGATTCTGTTGGTTTTAATATTATTTGAGTTCCGCCTTTTAAATCCAAACCCAATTTCACAGATGTATTAAACGGATAGATAAAATAAAAACAAACCCCAATTATTATTATAAAAATAATAACAATAATTATATTCCCAAGCTTATTTTTCATAAAATTTTATTTCCTAGACAATAAAATTTTTTAATTATAGCGCTTTTATTGCTTTAAACTACATTTTATTTTGTGTATCTACTGACCCTTGAGATGTAATAACTCTTGAAATTGCACTTTTTGCTATTTTAACATCAACGCCTCCAGCAATTGTTATAATTACAGTATCATCCCTTACGTCTTTTACTCTGCCGTAAAACCCTCCTATAGTTACAATTTCATCGCCTCTTTTAAGACTACTCATTAAATCTTGCGCTTTCTTTGATCTAACACGCTGTGGTCTAATAAGTAAAAAATAAAAAGCAACTGCTAAAACAGCAAGCCAAATCCAGGTACCATAATTAGATAGTACTGCTCTAAAACCAGTTGGAGGCTCTGTAGTCACTGTTGTTTGGCCTGAATCAGTAGCAGAACTTGCAGACGCTGGAAACAATGATGTGCAACCTGTAGATAGTGAAACTGCTAAAACCATAAATAAACAAATAAAAATAATTACCATTACCTTCTTAAACATAATATTCACTCCTATTTTATATTTTATAAACTATAAACTGCAATAATTTATTTGACTTTTAGTTTTTATGCTTTGATTTATTTTGATATTATTGCTAAAAATCAAATAACATTATTATTAACATTTTTAAAAATTTTGCAATTAAATTATTAAAATTATTTAAATTTTATAAAATTATTTAATTCGTATATATTTATAAATCAATTCAGATTTTTTAATTGATATTTTTCCGTAAAATCTCTCTTAAATTTATTGAAAGTGCCATTTTTAATTGCCTTTTTTGCATTTTCAACTAATTTAAAAATAAAATAAAGATTATGTATTGTCAAAAGAATTGCAGCTAATATCTCCTTGCTTTTATATAAATGTTTAATATAAGCTATAGAATAATTTTTGCAAGTATAACAATTGCATTCATTATCTATAGGTTCAAATAAATCAGAATACTTTTTATTTTTAACATTTATTTTCCCAGCATTAGTAAAGGCACTACCCATTCGTGATATTCTCGTAGGCATTACACAATCAAACATATCAACTCCATAATAAATTGCATCAATTATCCCAATTGGATCACCTAAGCCCATAAAATAAATAGGTTTGGTCCTGTCAACATATTGTAATGTATAATCCAAAATTTCCATAGTCTTATCTCTACTTTCACCAACACTTAGACCACCAATCGCAATTCCATCAAAATCCATTTCAGAAATCAGTTCAGCACAATATTTTCTAATCTCCTTGAAAAAACCACCTTGTATGATACCAAATAACTTTAAATTTTGGCCGGACTCTGAATCGTTTTTGACTTTTTTAAAAAAATTGATACTCCTGTTTGCCCAATTAATTGTTCTTTCAGCAGCTTTTTTAGTGTAATTTAAATCCTCATTATATTCAATACATTCATCTAAAACCATAGCAATATCAGATTTTATATCAATTTGATATTGAACAACGTTTTCTGGAGTAAAAAAATGATATGATCCATCAAATAAAGATTTAAATTCAACACCATCATTGTTAATTTTTCTAATTTTATTTAAACTAAAGACTTGATATCCTCCGCTATCGGTTAATATACTTCTATTCCAATTCATAAAATTTGAAATTCCCCCAGCTTTCTTAATTATTTCTAGTCCTGGTTGAATATATAAATGATATAAATTAGATAATATTATTTTGCAATTATATTTATATAAATATTTGTGATCAATTGCTTTTATTGTGGCTTTTGTTGCAACTGGCATAAATACAGGAGTTTGAATTATACTTTTTGAGGTTATAAGCTCAGCATTTCTTGCTTTTGTTTTAATATCTTTATTTATAATTTTAAAAAAATTA
>JACVJA010000029.1 GCA_015661035.1 Candidatus Calidifonticultor daggyaiensis
ACCATCAGGGAAGGATGAAGCAAAGGGGGAAATAAACATGGCTATTATTATTGATGATATAATTCCAAAAATTACAAAACTTAATATACCCTTCTCAATTTTTTCCATATATCAAACCCCTTCTTGTTTACTTTTTTTATTGGTTATAAATAATTTATAAAAAATTCTAATTTTTTAATCTTATTTTAATAGTAAGCTTTTTTATTATTTTTTATATAATTGTAAGCTTAATTATTTAAATCATATGCTTTCTCTTGTAATAATTAAATCTGGCCTTATTTTATCAATAAATGCAATAATTGCAGTTGTAATAGCCGCTTCACCAATGCCTATTATCATATGCACTAAAACCATTGCTTTTAATGTTATAACCATTTCATATGTTCCAGATATACCTAACTCAAGAGCAGCTAAAAAAGATGCAAAAACTACTGAAAACCATGAAGCTAAGGCTATTGAAACATAAAAAGACCATCTTTTTTTAGAAATCTTTTTAAACAAAAAATATATTAGGTAGGCTGCAAAAACCCCGCCAATAGCCATATTAAAAATATTAGAACCTAAGGCTATAATTCCTCCATCCATAAAAACTAAAGCTTGAACAATTAGCACAACAGATAAAACTATAGCACCGGCAAACGGACCAATTGTTATTGCAACTAAAGCCCCTCCTAAAAGGTGTCCTGATGTTCCACCAGGTATTGAAAAATTAATCATTTGTATTGCAAAAATTAAGGCAGCCAATATACCCATTAAAGCTATAACCCTAGTTTTAAATATTTTTTTTACATTATAAATTGATGAAGCAATACCTCCAGCAGATAGTACGCCAGTAGTTATTGCTGTTTTTAAATCAACAAAGCCGTCAGGAATATGCATCTTTTTTCCCTTTCCTTAGTGAATAATATAATAATTCGCCAATACTTAATATGTAAAATAATTAATCCTTAATAATTAATAATCAATAATTAATAATTAATGCTTGATGCTTAGTACTTAGTATTAGGTACTTAGTATTAGGTACTTAGTACTTAAATAACTACAAATAAAAATAACTAAAAACAAAAATTAAGTTTATATAGTGTTACTATTTCTAAAAAAGTAACACTAATACATTGCTAAAAAATAACACTTGTCTTTTAAAAAGTCAATAAATTTGTTATTCTTTTTCTATGAAAAAAATAAAAAGGTTTGGCGTGTCAATGGAATCAGATTTATTAGAAAAGTTTGATTCTTATATGAACTTTAATAACTATAAAAACAGGTCTGAAGCTATCAGAGACTTAATCAGAAAAGAACTAATACATCAAGAATGGTCAAAATCTAATGAAGAGGTTGCTGGAGCAGTAATTATGATATATGATCATCACAAACATGAAGTTGTTAACAAACTTTTAGACATACAGCATGATTATAAAGATTTAATTATTTCTACTCAACATATACACTTAGACCATACAAATTGCCTTGAAGTAGTAATAGTAAAGGGAAAAATAAATCAAATAGTTGTCTTAGCATCTAAACTAAAATCAATTAAAGGTGTAAAGCATGCAGAATTAGCTAGGTCAACATTAGGAAAAAATATTTAACTTCAAAATATTAAAAATTATAATAATTAGAAATAAACTGCATTATGCAATATAATTTTAAAAATTCATTAACATTTTTTGATTTTAATTTTTAGATATCATTAAGAACATCACTTTTATTTTGGACGAACTTTTACTTTATTTATTATTTTCTTATTAACTTAGTAAAATTTTCAATTTCCTTATTATTTTCAAGTATTGTGATTTTCAAAACTGTTTTTATTTTTTGACCAGGCTCTATATATCTAATTTTACCATCTTTTTTTTCTATAGCTCTGCCTCTTACAAAACAATTTGATGGTTCAATACCAGTAACATATTCAATCTCATCAAATTTTTTCCACTGTGTTAGATAGGGCAGGCTTTCCTTTAAAAAGGAAATTCCAACCCCCATTCCATTTTCACTACTGTCCTCAGAATAGTAGCTTAAATTAGGATTTATAAATGCAACATTACAATACCCTGTGTCATCGGGTTCAATATCATGCAGATATACTTGGTCAACAAATCCTTTTGTGGGTTTGCCACAATTATTAATAGCTTTTATATTGCTTTCCTTGTTAGATTCTTCGTTAAACTTTGTAAAAGTATTAGCCTTGCCCATTATTAATTTAGAATCTTTATCAAGCAGCGGAAAACCAAAATTTATATGATATAAAATCATAAATGCACATTTTTTATTGCCAATGTTTTCAATTTCGTCCTCTATTAAAATTTCTGGCTTTGAAAATTTAGTAGATATTTTTCTTTTTAAAACTAATTTATCACCTAAAGAACTTACTTCTTTTATTTTACCTTGAACCCACATAATATAATCTTCTTCTAACCATTCTTCATCGGCTAAAACATTCTCAGCAGCAATATTTGTTATTCTTCCATGTAATCCTAGCTTTTCACCATCATCTTCACATGGATCGCCAACTTGAGTAAGACCACAAGTGACGAGCAAACCACCAAAAAATGTTCTAAGCCACTCACTTTCCCGATATTCAAAGTACATAGCTGAAGCCTCTTTTGTTGCTGACCTCCAACATAAAGGAACTCCTTTATAAGATATAAATGAAATATCTAAAGCTCTGTCAGGTAAAGCTGTAAAAAACAACCCATTTGGACTAATAAAGTCAACACCTCTTACACCCTTGCGCAACCCATCATTAAATTCAAAAGACCTTATACCACCAATTTGGGAAATATCACCTACTCTTTTTAACAACTCTTCTTTTTTAAAATTTTGTCCAAAAAGCTTTAAACCCATTTTTACCCTTCCTTTAATAAAGATTTTTTATCGTTATTTATTATATTTATTTTATTTATTATTATCATAATAAGAATTGTTTATAATTAGTATTAATATAAAAACATAAAAACACAGTAAATTATAAATACTTTTAAAATTTATTTTGTTAATTAATAAAAAAATATAAAACAGAATTATTAAGGCTTTAATTTGCTGAATAGCCAACTTTTCCAGGCATTACCATAGAAATCCAAGTATTTCCAGAATTAAGCTTAATAATTTTACCGCTGCTATCTTTAAAGGTAAACGGCTTTGAGACATCAGATCTTTCCCAAACACCTTCTATTGCTTTCCCGTCTATAAAATAATAAGCTTGGCCTGAACCTACTGTTCTGACAGACATATGCTTATATATATCAATTGGCCCCTCAATATCAGTAATTAATGCAATTACATTTTTAACTGAAATAATTTGTCTCGTTTCATGATCAATATGGGGTTTACCTCCCATATACCTTAAGTAGCTATTTGAATTAACGTCATATTTAAAATTAACATTAAAACCCTTTGGCGAGTATGCTGGTGTACCAAAATCTATAAAAACATTTGTAATATTTCCACGCTCATTTTGAGAAGCATCACCCTTATAATTAAATGGAATACCATTTCCATCTAAAGAATACCCTACTTGTTGAGCCTTTTGTTTTATCTGAACTGTTGAAGTAAACGCTGTATGCTCTTGAATCTTACTTCTGCTCCAATCTCTCCAGTATGGACATAATCCAACAATACTGCTTAAACCTGAACGGTCTGTCATCGCACTCATTGTGTACATTCCAAGACTTTCTATATATTGGTAACATTGTGGGAAAGTTCCAAAAAAACAATATATAGGATCAAATGATTTAGCAATCTCAGCATAATATGGACGAGCACTTCTAAATGGCCCTACAATATTTGCATCTTGACTGCAATAAACAGCTACAAATCTTGTAATACCATATTCATCTACTACCTCAAATACAACATCAGCCAAGTATAATCCTGATTGGGGTCTGGCCGCAAAACTATTTTCCACCATAATTGCAATAGGTCTCCCACTACCCATGCCATTTTTTTGCATAATTTCATTTGAAAAGTAGGAATCATTTTTTAAAACCATACCTGAAGTAAATAATAAAATTAAAATCAGCAAAAAGAATACTAGGAAATTAAAAATAAAAGAAAAATGCTTAATAGAAGAAAAATGCTTCTTAGTAGATCTAACACTTATTTTCTTAACACTTATTTTTTTCATCCTTTAACCTTTCTATTAACCCTTTCTATTAAAATTATTAAATTGTTTAAATTCAAAAACCTTTGTTATATAATTCAATAAGCCATAACTCAATAAGCCGCAAAGAAAGGACTTTTAAAAGAACTATTTTAATTTAAAAATTATTTTAAAAAATAATTTAATTACACTAAATATATAAAAAAATAGAATTATTTACAAAAAATATTTGTTTTTTTATTTAAAAAAAGTTTACTATTTTAAAATACTAAAAATTTTATAAAAGGAGTACTTATGGAAGAATTTTTAAGATTTAAAAAACAAGATTTATTTAACTATGCAAAAACCTATATGGAAAAACTTGGTGTACCTACTAGGCATGCAGAAATAGTTGCTGATGTTTTAATTGAAGCAGATATTAGAGGTGTTGATTCACATGGAATTATTAGAATTTACAGCTATTACGGAAATAGGCTTGAAAAAAAATATATGAATCCAACAACACCGTTTAAAATAATTTCAGAGACTGAAACTACAGTACTTTATGATGGAGGTAATGGATTAGGGCATGTAGTATCCTATGAAGCAATGAATAAGTGTATTGAAAAAGCAAAAAAATATAATGTTGCAATGGCTACAGTAAAAAATAGCAATCATTATGGTATCGCAGCATATTATTCTATGATGGCTTTAAAGCATGATATGATAGGCATTAGTATGACAAATTCACAACCTCTTGTTGCGCCAACTTATGGCAGAACTGCTGTTATTGGCACGAATCCTATAAGCTTTGCAGCCCCATCTTATAAAGAATATCCATTCGTTTTGGATATGGCAACAAGTGTAGTTCCTATTGGTAGGATTAAAGTTTATGAAGAAAAGAAAGAAAAAATCCCGTTAGGATGGGGCATTGATGATAACGGCAATGTAACAGATGATCCAACACAAGTTAAAAGCGGAGGCCCAGGCGCATTACTTCCTTTAGGTGGAACAGATATAATGCGCGGATATAAAGGCTACGGACTTGCCGTAATGGTAGAAATTTTGTGTGCAGCACTTTCAGGTGCTTCATTTTTTACACAAGTTGGATTTCCTCATGAGCCCAAAGTTTGTGATGTCAGCCACTTTTTTATGGCTATCAATATAGAAGCCTTTAGACCAATTATTGATTTTAAAAAGCAGCTTGATGAAATGATAAACCATCTTAAAAGCTCACCTAAAGCACAAGGTCATGAGAGAATATATGTAGCTGGGGAAAAAGAATTTGAAACAGCAAAATATAATCAGATTCATGGTGTACCTGTTTTAAAGCCTGTAGTTGAAGAGCTTATTTCAAACGGTAAAAGGCTTGGTATTCCTTTTGAATTAAAGCCAATTTAAATAACAATTTATAATTTTATAATTTGTAACTATAACTTGTAATTATTAATTTAAAGTAAATAAGCAAAAAAATTAAATCTTAAAACAATTTAGAACTTAATAACTAGTTAAATTTTTGCCAATTCTCCTAAAGCTTTTTCCTTTTCCTCTAGATTTGGAGCTTTGCCATGCCAGTCACACTGGTTTTCCATAAAAGAAACACCTTTGCCTTTAGTAGTATTTGCAACTATGCAATAAGGTTTTTTCTTAACTTTATAAGAATTCATAATTGCTGAATCGATTTGGGAAAAATCATGTCCGTTAATTTCAGCAACCTCCCAACCAAATGATTTCCATTTATCAATCATTGGCTCAGTATTCATTATATCTTTGGTGAAACCATCAATTTGCAATCCATTCCTATCAACAATAGCAACTAAATTGTCTAATTTGTAATGAGCTGCTGCCATTGCAGCTTCCCATATTTGACCTTCATCACACTCACCATCTCCAACAATTGCAAATACCTTACAATTAAGGCTATCAAGCTTAGCACCCAAGGCCATACCTACTGCGCAAGACAATCCTTGACCTAAAGAACCAGTGGTAATTTCTATGCCTGGAGTTTTTTTCATATCTGGGTGGCCTTGTAAAATACTTCCATACTTTCTTAGTGTTAATAGATGAGATTTATCAAAATAACCTTTTTCAGCAAGCGCTGCATACAACACTGGACAAGCATGACCTTTTGATAAAATTACCCTATCTCTATCTATGGAATAAGAATATTCGGGGCCTAATTTAAATTTTCCACTAAAATACAAATATGTTACAACATCAGCAATAGATAAAGATCCTCCAGAATGACCTGAACCTGAAGCACACAGCATTTCAACAATATCAACTCTAATTTGCTTAGCAATATCTTTTAATTTTTTTATTTCTGTTTTATCCATCTTAAATTTCTTAACCTTTCTATCTAAAAAATTTTTTATTATCTAAAAAATAAAATATTTTTAAGGCTTATCTTATTGTAAAACTTGTACTTATAAAAAATCGTTAATTATTAAATTGTATTTAACTGATAATTAATAATACTATAATTAATAAATATTAGAAATATATTAGCAATATTAAAATTTAAAAATATTAAATAGGGTGCTTTTATAAAATAGCAAATACTTTAAAAAAATATTTCAAAATAATTAAAATAATGGGCAATAAATTTGTAAAATATTACAAACTCATTGCCCCTTATTATATTAATAAAATACTCTAAAAATTATATAAATTTAAGAAATAAAAAGCACTTAAAACCAATAGCACTTTATAAGGGTTTTTAAAAAATATAACTATTATAATAACTATTATAAATACAATCTATTAATAAATATAACTTTTATTTTTTGATAATTAACCAATTGATTATAATTAACCAATACTGCTAACTATAACTTACTATTATAGCTATAAATATAAAAAAACCTTTAAAAATCAGTTATAAATGTAAAAATATGCTTCTAAAATAAATTACATATTACTTTAATTCTAGTAACTGCTAAGTGCACCACCTACTGCAGCTGCAGCAATACCCCAGACAGTTGCAATAATTATCATTGAAAGTACCCATGGAAGAACAACACCAAGAACAATACCAGTAATATCAAATTTTTTACCTGCTGCACCAGATTCACCTTTGCTAATTTTTACCAGATCAATTATACCAAGTATAATTGCAGCTAGACCTACAGCCCAACCAGCAAAAGGAATTATTGCACAGATACCACATATAAGGGAAGCTTTTGACATTGGGCTTGCTACGTTTGTTGAAGTGCTTACGTCTTGCATTTGACTCCTTTCATTTATTGCTTGTTATAAAAAGTTTTTATTTTTGAAAAAATGTCAAGAACGATTAAATCTATATTGAAATTATACAAAATTTAGTTTCTCAAATGCTATATAAATGTTATATTGATTAGTATAGATTATATTTATATTAGTTATTATATTTTTTTTAAAAGATACTTGCAATTAGAATTATTATTTTTTTTAAAAAAAATAAGACTTTAATTATTAGAGTTTTAAAACTTAAAGCTTAGTTTGAATTAAAAAAAAGTAAATTTAATTAAAAATATAGCAGCAAAAAAATAGTTTAAATTAGAAGAATAAATTAATAAAATATTATTATTATAGTGTTATCGTTTTTATTTTAAATTCTAGTTAATAATGCCGTTTAATTTTAAAGTTCTGCCACATTGCAAAAACTAAAATACTTACAATAATTACAGATGTAATTAAAATAGGTAAAAAATATTTATCATTTTTATTTGTGGCAATATTTGATGTATTAACTAATTTCCCCTTAGAATCTGTATATTCATTTAACCTTACTAAATTGTTTGATTTGATTATTGATTCATTTTGAATTTTTTCAAATTTTAAAATTTCACTTTCAGGATATAATTTACCAGGAGATCCCAAAATAATAAGGTTTGTTAAAATAAATAATAATATATAAATATTTATTAATCTTTTAATAAACATAATTTTTATAATAAAATATATTAATATTTTTATATATTTATTATAAATAAAAATAAGCATTTGTCAATATATATATCAATATAATACTTTTTATGATATTAAACCTTTTTACTATGTTATTATAAATTTACAATTTTCTAAAAACTAAATTTAACCTATAATATTTAAGTAAAAATTTAAATATGTTATATCCACTATAAAAAAATTAAGTTAAAAACTATTAATAAATTATTTTTTAAGACGGTTATAGGCATCAATTATGAACATAAATAAAATTATAAAGCCGCTTTTTAAGACTATAATAAAGGAAAATCAAATATTAGAAGATAAAAACAACTTAAAATTAGAAGATACAAACACCCTAAAAATTTTCGAATTAAAAGAATTAGAATTGGGAAAATATAAAAAAGTTTTTTCTGGTTATTTAGACAATCTAGTAAAAAATTTATACAAAAGAAAAAAGTATGAAAAATTAAGCTTTAGGGCTTGGAGCATAACATTTGAATCTGATTACAAAACAAATAACTCTAATAACGACAATGTATATACAGAATTTTTCATTCCTATAAAATTATACTCATATTTAGAAAATGAAAAAATTTTAAAGAATGAAAATAAGAACAAAGAAATAATATTGAACAAAGAACTGTCAATTGATATAGTAATTTTGCTGCATGGTTTTAACAGCAATTTAAATAAGCTTCATAATTATTATCATTTTATTAAAAGTGCTCTTGGCAATAACTTTTGCTGTCTTTTTATAAATTTACCCTACCATTTAAATAGAACTCCGCCGGGGGAAAAAAGCGGGGAACGATTAATACAAAGTAAAGATTTCGAAACTCTTGAGTTTTTCCACCAAGCAGTTGTCGATATTCAAAAGGCCATAGCTGTTATTGAACATAATTTTTTTAGGCAAGTCAAAAATTTAAACATTAAATTTTATATTTGCGGTATTAGTCTGGGTGCAATGGTTTCAACAATTGCACTTGCATGGAATAAAAAAATAACAAAAGGAGTCCTCATACAAGGCGGCGGAAATTGGGATGAAATATATTGGAATAGTTTAGTAAGAGTAATAATGAGGGGTTGTTTTATTGATAAAGAAAAAATATCCAGAAATCAAGCAAAACAGTTTTACCAGCCAATAAATATTTTTTTAGAAGAATTAAAAAAAATTAAACAAAAAAATTATAATTCAGAATTATTTTTTGATTCTGAATTAAGTAATTATCCTGAACTTGCAAAATTTCCTCAAAAAACATGGTTTTTATCTGACCCTTTAACTAGCGCAGTATTAGTAGACCCAGATAAAGTTTTAATGATTAACTCAAAATTTGATTTTTTATTCTCTAAAAATTCAACTATTCAGTTAAATAATGCATTAAGGCAACCAAAATTATACTGGCTTAACAATTTTCATACTTCTAGAGTACTCAGGTTTAAAAAACTGCAAGAATTAATTTTTAACTTTTACAAGAGCTGATAGCAATAGCAGATAAAAATTATTTTTTTA
>JACVJA010000030.1 GCA_015661035.1 Candidatus Calidifonticultor daggyaiensis
ATCCAAAAAATTCTGAGAGAGATCAACTATTGCCAAACCATTCTCATAAGCTTTTATTGAATTAATTTTGGTTGTTTCTGGGACTAAAACTACAAGTGTTGGGTCTATTGGCTGCTTCATTAATTCATAAAATGCATCTACTAATTTTGAATCACCTTCTAAATCTCTTGCTTCACCTACAAGATATTCAGCAGTATTATTTGCATAGTAAACATTTATAGTCTGGGGAGCTGGGTTAATATCAATTTCCTTTAGATTACTTGTATCTTCTGAGCTATCTTTGCTTTCACTTTCATTAGCATTGTTATCTTGAATATTAGTCATGACACTTTCTTCTACTGGCTCATTATTTTGGCCATCATCTGCAGAATTTAAATTGTAACTATCATTAATACTATCCTGAGTTGTATCAGCATCATTGCTTTCACCAGCTGTGGACTGACTTAAATCCTGTTTTTGATTTTGGTCTAAATTTTTAAAAAGATTTGAAGATAAGCTGCTTACTGTATCACAACCAGTTAGGAATAATGTAAAAGTAAATATAAATATTAAAACAAAAATAAAAATAAATAAAAATGAAGCAGAATTTACAGTAGAAGGAGAAGCTAAAGCTGACAAAGAAGCTAAAGCATTAGCTTTTTTTACATAATTGCTATGTTTCATTGCTACAAATTTCCTATTTAATTAATGATTGAAAAAATAATTATTTTTTTATATTTAATTTATTAAACTTTTTTTAAAACTTATAATAAATTAATAATTATCACAAATTAATAAAAAAGTCAATAAAAAATTAATTTTTAATAAATTTTTAAAAAATATAAAAAGTTTTTTAAAATAATTTAAAAACCACTTAATTTAGCAAAATAATATTACAAGTTTATTGTAAATTATAATAACCTGAAAATTACAATAGAATGAAAAATATTTATAAAAATCTACTGAACTTCAATAGTAAGGTTAACATTGTTTTGCAGATATTCCCAACCATCTCTATTGTCATCATTATCAGTATAAGGTCCTGAAAAATGAACTCTTATTTGGAATCTACTCTTGCCGCTATTTATTGCTTTTTGAAGTTCTGTTTTTAACTTTTCAGCTGCACATGTTACAGAGGGGGTGGCAAAACTTTGCACTGCAACTCCCATTAAAGTAAAATCACTTTGAGTAATTGCCCTTGGACCCCAACTAACAATATTTATCCAGAAAGCATCAGCATACTCTAAAGGATTTCCATATACTGAGCCAAAGCTAAAAACTAAAACTGCATTATTGACATTTTTTCCACCAAGGTTTGATATATCAAAGCTTAAAAAGCCAGCACATGGTTTATTGGTAGGGCTATCTCCAGCATAAATGTTTCCACCTGCATATGTTTGGCCGCCATATTCTATAAAACCACCTTCCTCAGTTTTTTTCTGAAGCGTAATTATGCTTGTTTTAGGACTTGTTGATGTAGAAGTTGTTGAGGTAGTTGAGCTTGTGGTAGCATCTGATGAGGTTGCTGATGATGTTGTAGCCGATGTTGAAACATTTGAAGTGTTATCAGCAATTGTCTGAGTTGTTTGCGATGCA
Source organism: Candidatus Calidifonticultor daggyaiensis (assembly GCA_015661035.1). Classification (GTDB taxonomy): domain Bacteria; phylum Actinomycetota; class Humimicrobiia; order Humimicrobiales; family Humimicrobiaceae; genus Calidifonticultor; species Calidifonticultor daggyaiensis. Next base: position 1,576 of record JACVJA010000030.1, read on the forward strand.
CCCACATAAACAGAAATTGCTTTAGTAGTTTTTGCTCCTTTTGAATCTGTAACCTCAACTTTTACATCATAATTGTCAGGATTAGACGGAGTAATCCATTTAACATTTAGCTGATTATCACTTTCAAGTATTCCTCCAGAAACTGTCCATTTATAAGTTAAGCTGTCTTTATCTGGATCACTAGCTGTAACTGTAATTTCATATTTATTATTTATATAAATAATATCACTTGATAGCTTTATTTCAGAAATAATAGGGCTTGAGTTTCCGCCTCTTGTCAAAGTAATAGAATCCATTGCAATGCCATTCTTATTTGACGCTACTGCTGTTAACACATAGCTTTTTTCATTACTCCTAAAATTAATTAAAGTATCATATGGGCCCAGTGCGCCTTTGCTGTCATCTCTGCTAAACTGAACTGTTGGAGTGGGGTTTCCGCTAACTACTGCTTTTACCTTAAAATAATAAGTTTGTTTTTCTTTATTAAAAGAAGGACCTTCATAAATAGTTAGCTTTAAAGTTGGTTTGTTTAAATCTTTATCTGCTTTACTATTATTAGCAGTATTGTTTGCAGAGGCTGAGTTTTTGTCTTTAGGTATTTTGCTGGATTCAGAAGATACTATGCCACTCTCGCTTAAATCAGCAATAACCTGATTTGTATTTCTGCTTGAATCCAACTTTACAATTCCAAAGGAGACAAGCATTGTATACCAATTACTTTTAATCTTATCAACAACTTTTTCAAAATTAGGAAAGTATTTAATTAAATACGGTTCTGCTCTACTTGAAATATTTGGATTTAATAAAAAAAGCCAAGACCAAGACAAAATGGCAAGAATTAAAAAAATAACAATTACAGCAATGTATTTACAACTTTCTTTTTTTGTATTACTAGCTTTTCTTGAGATTAAATTTACTCTTTCTAAGTTATCGGCAACTTTGTTAACACTACCCCTTAAGTCTTTATCAACATCACCTTTTATGCCATCGCTTAAGTTAATATTTATATTGCTATTGACGTTATTATGTTTTTTACTGCGAAAGAAACTGTGTTTTTTTGCATGTTTTGCCATAGCACTGTATTAAACAGTAAAAATTTATAAGATATTAATAGTAATAATAGTAATAATATTAATTATTAATAATATTAATTTAACACTACTAATAATATCTAATTTTGATAATAATTAATACTGTCAAATAAAATACAATATATTAGATTTATTAGACTCTACTAGACTTATTAGACTGTATTAGCCTGTATTAGAGTTTATTAGAGTTTATTAGAGTTTATATTTTAAAGGCTTCCACCAATTTTCATTTTCCATATACCATTTAACAGTTTGTTTTAATGCCTCCTCAAAATTAGTTTTGGGCTCCCAGCCAAGCTCTTTTTTTATTTTGCTGCAGTCAACTGAATAACGTCTATCATGTCCTAATCTATCTGCAACCGGCTGTATATAGCTTTCATCCCTGCCAACAAGCTCAATTAATTTTTTGGTAATCCAAACATTTGGCTTTTCATTTCCTGCACCAATATTATATATTTGGCCAATACTGCCGTTGTGCAATACTAAATCAAGAGCTTCACAGTTATCAGTTACATATATCCAATCTCTTACATTTAGTCCATCACCATAAAGAGGCACTTTTTTACCTTCCATTAAATTTGTAACAAATAATGGAATTAATTTTTCAGGGTATTGATATGGTCCAAAATTATTTGAAGTTCTTGTAATTAATATTGGGGTACCATAAGTCTTATAAAAGGATCTCACTATCATTTCAGCACCAGCTTTTGATGCAGCATAAGGACTATTTGGAAGCAGAGGATCAGTTTCTTTAAAAGAACCATTTTCGATAGAGCCATAAACCTCATCAGTGCTTATCTGTAAAAAAACACTTATACCATATTTTTTACATGCTTCAAGCAATACAAATACGCCATAAACATCAGTTTGAATAAAAACACCCGGGTCTTGAATTGATCTATCTACATGGGATTCTGCAGCAAAATTTACAACTGCATCAATTTGGTTTTGCTCAAAAACATTTGCAACAATTTTCCTATCACAAATATCCCCTTTTACAAATTTGTAATTGGGCCTGCCTTCAATATCCCTTAAGTTTTCTAAGTTTCCTGCATAAGTAAGTTTATCTAAATTTATAATTTTATAATTAGGATGTTTTTCTATTAAGTAATGAATAAAATTACTGCCAATAAAGCCGGCACCGCCGGTAACCAATATTGTTTTAAAATTCCTTTTTTCTAAAGGCTTTCTTTTAATATAAATATTTGTTTCATTATTTGTATTATTTGTATCGTTACTTCTTTTATTATAATTATATCTTTTATATCTTTTATTGTTTGGAACTTTATCCATTGTTATTAAATCATTACTCTTATTTAAAATATTTCTATTTAAGATACCATCTTTGTTTTTGCTTGATTTTTGATTATCAGCAACATTACTGCTCATCTTAAATTTTCCATCCTTTCTATTATCCATCCTTTCTAGTCCAGTCATATGGGATTTTGCCGCTGTGAGGGTCAACTCTATACTCATCAGGATTTTCATAATTATATTTTTCAGTTGGCACATTTATACATATGGCTTCTGTCTGGCTAATACACTTAAATCCATGCAAAACCCCTTTTGGTATATGAAGAAGGCATGGATTATGCTCACCTAAAAAAAATTCATTAATCTGCCCATAAGTTTTTGAGCCTTCTCTTGCATCATATAAAACAATTTTCATCATTCCTTTTACAATAACCATGTTATCATCCTGAATTTTATGGTAATGCCAGCCTTTTACAACTCCAGGATAGGCAGTTGTCATATAAACCTGACCAAATTTTTCAAAAACCTCATCATCACACCTTAACATCTCCATAAGCCTGCCTCGTTCATCAGGAATAACTTTTAGTTTTTTTATTAAAACGCCTTCTATCAATTAATACCTCCAAAAAATAACATTTAAATAGAAAAATAAAATTTAAATATTTTGTTTAAACCATTCTATAGTTTTTTTAAGTCCATCCTCTAAATTTATTTTTGGCTCCCATTTTAAGATTTTTTTTGCCAAGCTAATATCAGGCATCCTAACTTTCGGGTCATCTTCTGGCAGTGGCTGAAAAACAATTTTACTTGACGACCCTGTAAGTTTTTTTATAATATCAGCAAGCTCAAGTATTGTATTTTCAGCAGGATTTCCTAAATTTATAGGGTAATAATACTCTGTTTGTGAAAGCTTAAATATACCCTCGATTAAATCATCGATATAACAAAAACTTCTAGTTTGTTTACCGCTTCCAAAAACTGTTATTTCATCTCCTTTTAAGCATTGAGTTATAAAATTAGGTATAACCCTTCCATCTCGTAATCTCATATTTGGCCCATAAGTATTAAAAATTCTTGCAATTCTTGTTTCAACACCTTGCTGCCTGTGGTATGCCATTGTGATTGCTTCTGCAAATCTTTTTGCTTCATCATAAACACCACGTGGTCCAATCGGATTTACATTCCCCCAATATGATTCTTTTTGTGGATGAACTAAAGGATCACCATATACCTCTGAAGTGGATGCTAAAACCATTACTGCGCGCTTAGCTTTTGCAAGTCCTAAAATATTATGAGTGCCAAGAGATCCAACTTTTAAAGTTTGTATTGGAAGTTGAATATAATCAAGTGGGCTTGCTGGTGATGCAAAATGAAATATATAATCAATTTTTTCATCAATTTTAATAAACTCAGTAACATCATGATTAATAAATTCAAAATCATTAGATTTTATTGATTTTAAATTTTTTAATGTACCAGTTACTAAATCGTCAATACAAATAACTTTAAATTCTTTATCTAATAGATATTTACATAAATGACTGCCAATAAACCCCGCTCCACCAGTTACAATTGCAATTTTTTTTGAATTTGTAATCATAATATATCAATTATCCTATGTTATTATTGTTTTTTATTAATTAAGTTATAGTCCTATTGTTTTTTTGTTATTTATGGTCCAATTATTTATAATCCAATCTTAATAAAAAAATTTATCTTCCAATGCCTAAATAATTATATCCCATTGATAAAAGTTTTTCTTTATCTAAAAAGTTTCTTCCGTCAATAATGTTTTTTTCCCTCATAATACTGCCTAAACTTTGAAAATCAAGCTTTTTAAATTCTTCCCATTCAGTTGTAAGTATTACTAAATCTGAACCTTCAAATACTTCTTCTACACTTGCACAAAAAACAGCCTTTGGGTTTAAGCTTTCAGGAACTATTTTTACAATTGGATCATATGCTTTAATTTTTGCACCTAAGTTTATTAAATTATTCATTATAGTAATAGAGGGAGCATCCCTTGTATCATCAGTATTTGGCTTAAATGCAACTCCTAATACCCCTATATATTTTCCTTTGACTATTTTTAAAACCTCTTGAACTTTTTGAACAACTTTATGTCTTTGCCCAGTATTTACATTTATAACAGCATTTAAAAGCTGGGTTGATATACCATATTCTGCAGCAATTTTTGTTAAAGCTGAGACATCTTTAGGGAAACAAGAACCTCCCCATCCTATACCTGCATTTAAAAATTTTGGCCCAATTCTAGAATCAAGACCAATTCCATATGCAACTTTTGTAATATCAGCTCCAGCTTTTTCACAAATGTTTGCAATTTCATTAATAAATGAAATTTTTGTGGCTAAAAAGGAGTTTGCTGCATATTTTATCATTTCTGCACTTACTAGGTCTGTTTCAACTACTGGAATAACTTTAAAATTTTTGTCAAAATTTTTATTATCTAGATTATTATCTAGATTATTATGCGGATTATTATGAAAATGATTATCAAAATTTATATTATCACTAGAGTTAATATTAGCTACTTTGTAAATTTTTTCGGGAAGATTAAAAGTCTGGTTAATAATTGGAGCGTAAAGCTTTTTCATAATATCTATTGCATCCTTGCTGGAAGAACCTAAGACAATTCTATCAGGAAAAAATGTATCAAGTATTGCACTACCTTCTCTTAAAAATTCAGGGTTTGATACAACATCAAATTTTTTAGATAAATTATTTTTGTTTATTGAATTATTTAAATTACCTTTGTTTAAATTAAATTTGTGATCATTTATATTACTACTTATTGAATTATTGTTATTATTTTTGTTATTATTTTTATCTAAGTTTGAATTAGTTTTTATACTGTCGTTTATTATCATTGAAACCCAGTCGCCAGAACCTATCGGAACCGTGCTTTTATTAACAACAATCTTATAGTCATTTAAATTAATGCCTATTTGTTTTGCAACTTCTTCAACATATTGTAAATCTGCACTGCCGTCAGGCCTTGGGGGTGTTCCAACACAAATAAAAATAATATCTTGAGATTTAATAGCTACTGAAATATCAGTTGTAAAAGATAAATTTTTATTTTCTAAATTTCTTTTAACAAGCTCATCTAAGCCTGGTTCATAAATTGGTATAATACCATTTCTTAATTTTTCAATTTTTAAATTATCATTATCAACACAAATTACATCATGCCCAATTTCAGCAAGGCATACTCCTGTCACAAGACCAACATAGCCAGTACCAATAACACAAACTTTCATTTGCATTTTTAAGTAATCTCCATTTTGTAAATATTAAGCTTTTTTTTAATAAATATTAATAAAAATTAATAAACATTAATAGATAAAATAGATAATATAGACAAATATAAAATATTGTAAGTAATAAAATAGAATAATTTTTAATTTTTTACAAAAATTTTTACATACTTACAATTTTATAATATTTGCCATTTGCCGTTTGCTAATATTTACTAAAGTCATAGTATTTTATCCTGCATCTTATTTTTTTTTGCTATATTTTGTAATATATCTCAAATTATGCTTCAGATTGATTAATTATAGTATTTTAAAAAATAAAATCTCCAAAATATTTTAAATGTATCAAAAAGCATTCTAAAAGCATCAACAAAGCCAATCCTTCCAAAAACCCTTGTTGTCTTTAAGTGGACTGGTGCTTCACTAATTTTATATCCTTTTTTTATTAAAAACAGCAAAAGCTCCAAATCAAAGGTATACCTTTTGTTTAAAGTTTTCTTTATTGATTTTTTTAAAGGTTCCGCTCTAAAAAGCTTAATGCCTGTTTGAGTATCCTTTACAGGCAACCTAAATAAAAACTTAATTATACTAAAGTACGAAAAGCTAAAAACTCGTCTTGTTTTAGGATAATCAATTATAGAATTTTTATGAAGTTTTGAACCTATAACTGCATCTGAGTTATTTTTCTGCATAATTTCAAATAATACTTGAACATGAGATGGATGAAGGTCTAAATCTGCATCTAAAAACATAATATACTTTCCTTTTGCAATATCTACACCTGTTTTTAAAGCGTAACCTTTGCCTTGATTAGGATTATATGTTTTTAGAATTATCTTATTTTTAAAAAAGTTTGACTGATTTAAAAATTCCTGTAAAACTTTTTTAGTTTCATCTGTGCTTCCATCATCTACAATAATAACTTCAAACTCTGCATTGAACTCTTCAAAAACTTTGACAGTTTCAATAACAGTTTGTACTATATTTTTTTCTTCATTGTATGCTGGAATTATTACTGAAAAATCCATATATTAAAATCTATTTGCTATTAAACTCATTAAATTTTAAGAAATTATGATTACTTATTAATTATGTTGTTTTGTTAATCATGTCTTAATAAAATATTTAGTTACAATATTTTATTGTAATAATATTAAAATATATAATAGTTATAATACTTATATTTTAATAAAATTAGCTATATCTTATTAAATAGGCTTTATCTTATTATAAAGCATTTATAATAGTCTAATTTTATAATAGTTAAGCATTTTATATCATTTTAAATTATTTTTAAACCACTCAAAAGTTTTAGCTAACCCCTCTGAAATAGAAACGTAAGGCTCCCAGCCAAGAACCTTTTTTGCAAGACTATAATCAAGCACACTTCTGTACTGCTCCCCTGGTTTTGCAGGGCCATGAACTTCTTTAATATTTTTGTTTCCAGAAGTCTTTCTTAGCATATAAAATAAGTCATTTACAGTAGTCTCAATGCCTGTTCCTATATTTACACAACCTACAAAATCACTATTAATTGCTAAGATATTAGCTTCAACAGCATCACCAACATAAACATAATCCCTGGTCTGACCACCATCACCATTTATAATTGGATCTTGTCTATGTAAAATCCTATTTGAAAATATTGCAACAACACCCGCTTCACCTAACGGGTCTTGTCTTGGACCATAAATATTTGCATAACGTAGTGCAATATATTTTAATCCATATTCTTTATTATAATAGTTTAAATACTTTTCAGATGTAAGCTTTGCAACTCCATATGGTGATATAGGGTTTGTATCATGTTTTTCATCAGCAGGAAAATACTTTTGCTCTCCATACACTGTGCCGCCGCTTGAAGCAAAAATTACCTTCTTAACATTTGATTTAGCGCTACAGTCAAAAACATTTAAACCCCCAATTACATTTACTTCTGCATCAAATAACGGATTTTCAACAGAAATTCTTACACTAAGCTGTGCTGCATTGTGAATAACAATATCCGGCTTTTCCTGAGTAAATATATCAATTAAATTTTTATCCCTTATGTCAAACTTATAAAATTTGGCACTTTTGGGTATATTTTCAAGCTTTCCATTGGATAGGTCATCAACAATTACAACGCTATTTCCAAGCTCAATTAATCTATCTGCAATGTTTGAGCCAATAAAACCAGCCCCTCCAGTTATTAAAACTTTTTGCTTATCTTTTTGCATACTTTTTTGCGAGTTACTATCTAGTTCTTCTGGCTCTTTTTTATTTTCCCTCATAAATTTGCCCCCTTTAAATTT
>JACVJA010000031.1 GCA_015661035.1 Candidatus Calidifonticultor daggyaiensis
AGAATATGCAGAAGTTTTAAGAAAATATTTAAAAAACAGGATTGCAGATAGGGTTGATTACTTTGATTATTTAGCAAAATACAGTGATTTACTTGAAGAAATTCTACAAAAAGATAAATCTGAAGAGGATTACTTTGTTGAAAAGATTAATACTGATATAGAGCTTGCAGATTATAATAATGCTTATAAATGGTGCAGGCTTTATTTGGAGAGTTTTCCGAATAACCAGATGCCGTATATATTATCATTAAAGATATTTTATAATTTAAAAAATTACAAATTATTTAAAAATATTTTAGAAGATATAAAAACAAAAATTGGTAAAACTATCTCAGGGCAAGAAATAATTGACATTGTTGATTATTGGGAGGGAGTTGAGAGTTTCTAAGTATGTTTTTAAGGAGAATAATAGCAATTTTAATTTCAATTATTGTAATTGCTGCAGGGCTTCAATTTTTAAGAAGCCTTGGAATGTTTAATTTAATTAAAAATGTAAATGCAGAAATTTCACTTAAGCCAGCAAAGAAACTATCTATTGATAATGATGAATTAAAAAACAAAAGATTTGAAAAATATTTAATATTAGTAGATGAACATGAGGAAAATAGTTTAAACATTGCTTTTCAACTACAAAAAACTTTAGATTATTTAAAGAAAGAATATTCAATAATTGATTGCACTCAGCTCCCTATGAAGTTTAATGACGATAATGAGAATTCAAATTCAATAAATTTAGACAATAAATCAAATGATAAATCAAATGAAATTAAAAACAAGGATATAAATAATAATATAAATAAGGGTGAGGAAAATAATTCAAATAAAGAAGTTGAGTTATCTAGTATTGAATATTTAAATAATTTTGATTCTGTTTTTATTACTTTTGAAAGATTAAATAAAATTTTTAATTTTAAAGTATTTCTTGATTATGTTAATAACGGAGGAAGCCTTATTTTGTTAGAAAGACCAATAGTTGATAAAACATTTAAAGAATATGCAAGTTATTTTGGCATTAAAAGTTTTAAAGATAAACTAAATGACAATGTTGTCGGTATTAAAGTTTTATCAGATTTTATGATTGGAGCCAAAGGTTTTGAAACAAAGTCTAATGAAATTAGGAACTCTTCTATTGCTTTAACTTTAACAGATAATAACAACTTAAAAATTCACCTTTCTAGTTATTTAGACATTCCAATATGCTGGGAATATAGTTATGGTAAAGGTAAGTTTTTAATTTTTAATGGAACAGCTTTGAATGAAAAACAAAACAGAGGAGTTATATCTTGCATCTTAAGCTTAGCTAAAAGTGATTTTATTTATCCTATTGCAAATATAAAAATGGTGCATATTGATGACTTTCCATCTCCAATTCCTCAAGGCATTGATGAAAAAATATTTGATGAATTTTCTAGAAACATTGAGCAGTTTTATAAAGAAATTTGGTGGCCTGATATGCTTAATCTTTCCAGAAAATATGATGTAAAATACAGCAATTTTATAATAGAAAATTATAATAATATTACAAAACAGCCTTTTGAAAAAGCTACTAGTTCTACTATGAAAAATTTAATGCTTTTTGGGCGAGAGATTTTAGCAAATCATGGTGAGATTGGGCTGCATGGTTATAATCATCAGTCTTTAGCCTTAGCTGGATATGTAAAGCAAAATTTAGGTTATAATCCTTGGGATTCTTTACAAGATATGAAAGCATCAATTGAAGAATTAATAAGGTTTATTCATTCTGTATTTGGTCACTATAAACTCCAAGCTTATGTTCCTCCTTCAAATATCTTAAGTCCTGAAGGCAGAAATGCAGTTAAATTTGCAAGTAATGATATTAAAATAATTGCATCTGTATACCTGCCAAATCTTGAAGGTGATGTTTATGCTCAAGAGTTTGAAGTTGCAGATGATGGGATAATTGAATTTCCAAGAATTACTGCTGGATATCAAAACAATCCTATGAACATGTGGATGATTTATAATGCCATAAATTTGTATGGAATTTTTGCACATTTTGTTCATCCTGATGATGTTTTAGATTTTAAAAGAAATGAAAATAAAAGCTGGACTGAGCTTAGAGAAGAGTTTGAAGAAATATTAAAAGAAATAAGTTTAAAATTTAGCTGGCTTAGAAGTTTTACTATATCACCAGCATCTATTGAACTTGTAAAATACCTAGAATGCAAGCCGCTAATAGAGTATAAACTTAATGAAAATAAAATAAATATTTATATTGAAAATTTTAGAGAAAATATTTACTGCATTTTAAAAACAGAAAAACAGATTTTAAATTCGGCAGGCTGTGAATATAAAAAAATTCAAAATAATGCTTATTTGCTTGAGATTAAAGAAAGCTTTAGTTCTTTAGAGGTGAAATGATATGAAAATATGCTTAATAATGGAAGGAAGCTATCCACATGTTACTGGAGGAGTGTCAACTTGGGCTCAAATGCTTGTTTCAAATTTAAAGCAATATGATTTTGTTGTTTTTGCAATTGGTGCAGAAAAAAAATTAAAAAGTCAGTTTAAATATACTCTACCAGATAATTTAATTGAGGTTAAAGAAATTTTTTTAGATGAAATGCTAGGCCAGTTAGGAAGATATGGGAAAAAACTTAAATTAAGTAGAGATACTGAAGAAAATTTAAAAAAACTAATTACTGGTCAAAAAGTAAATTGGGATTTGATATTTAATATATTTATTGAAAATAAAATACAAAATGAAATGGATTTTTTTATGAGCATAAATTTTTTCGATATATTATTAGATGCTTATAAGGAAAAATATAGTCTTGTCCCATTTACAGAATTTTTTTGGACTGTAAGGTCAATGCTTGTGCCATTATTTTTTCTCTTGAAGACAAAAATACCGCAAGCTGATATTTATCACAGTGCTTCAACTGGGTATGCAGGCATATTTGGTGCAATGGCAAAATATTTATATAATAAGCCGTTTATTGTTACTGAACATGGAATTTACTCCAGAGAAAGAGAGGAAGAAATAATAAAATCAAGCTGGGCAAAAGGTTATTTTAAAGATATGTGGATAAAATTTTTTTATAATGTTTGCTCAGCTTCTTATGATTATGCTGATAAAATTATAACATTATTTGAAAAAAATAAGCTTATCCAAATAGAACTTGGGTGTCCTTTTCAGAAATTAGAAATAATTCCTAATGGTATTGATATTAAAGTTTTTACAAATAATCAATTTAATTTGAAAGAAACTACTAATAATGCCAAAGATTCAATAGAGGCAAAAAATACAGATACTAAAAATGTAAAAGATTTGGAAGATTTAACTTCAAATATAGATTTAGACAGCAAAGAAAATTTTATAAACATTGGGACCATAACAAGAGTTGTACCAATTAAAGATATTAAAACAATGATTCAAAGCTTTAATATTGTCCAAAATGAAGTAAAAAAAACAAATTTCTTTATTATGGGTCCAACAGAGGAGGATGAAGAGTATTATAATGAATGTTTAAGACTTGCCCAAAGGCTAGGAGTTAAAAATCTTAAATTTACAGGTAAAGTCGATACAAAAAAATATTTAAGATTTATGGATATTGTGGTTTTGACTTCTGTAAGCGAAGGTCAGCCTTTTTCAATACTTGAAGCAATGGCTTGTAAGAAACCTGTTGTTGCAACTGATGTTGGCGGTTGTATGGAACTTTTGTACGGCAGAGAAGATAATTTTGGTAGGGCTGGAATAATTGTTCCAGTTATGGATATTGATAAAATTGCAAAAGCCATTATATCACTTGCTAAGAATGATACTTTGAGAAAGAAAATGGGAGAAAATGGATTTAATAGAGTCTCAAATTTGTATACTTTTGATAAATGCGTAAATAATTATAAAAGAGTATATGAAAATGTTTTAAAAAGAGTAAATGATAAAACTTCTAATAATAAAACTGACAGTACAATGAAAAAAGAAGAATATACAGAAAAGATTAATAGGTATATAAAATCTTAATAAATTTAGAGGTAAAAAATGGCAGGCATTGGATTTGAATTAAAAAAGTTATTTAAACAAACTGGGTTTTTAGCAAAAGTTAGAGCTGTTGCTTATTCAGCACTTGTATCTTTAGGCCCATTTATCTTATGTACTATAATTATTGTATCTTTATTGTTATTCATGAGTTTTACAAAAGTTTCATATAAAAGCAGGGAACTTTTTATTGCAACGATCGTATATACTTTTATATTTTCACAAATAATTACAAGCGGATTTAAAATGTTAATAACTAGGTATATTGCAGACATGCTTTATAAAGAAAAGTTTAAAAATATTTTACCATCATTATATGGTTTGTTAAGCATAGTTGTTTTTATTTCTGGAATTATTGGAATTGCTTTTTACTGGAATTCTCCTTTGCCAATATATATTAAAATTGTAAGTTTTATACTGTTTATTCAACTTGTTATAGTTTTTTTAATGATGGAGTATCTTTCTACTGTTAAAGATTATATTAAAATTGTAAAAAGTTTTTTATTTGGTGTTATTTTAAGCATATCCTTATCATTTGTTTTTTTAAATTTTACAAATTTAGACATTGTTTTTTTGCTATTGCTTGCTCTTGATATTGGCTTTTTAGCAATAATTTCTGTTCTGTCTGCATATCTTAAAAATTTTTATGGTGAGGTTGCAGATAAAAGGTATTTTGACTTTTTAGAATACTTTGATAAATTCCCATCATTATTTTTTGTTTCATTCTTTTACACCATTGGGTTATACAGTCATAATTTTATTTTTTGGACAAGCAAGTTAAGCATAAAAGTTGCTGGTACCTATATTTATGCACCTATATATGATGTTCCTACTTTTTATGCGCTATTGTCTATAATGCCATCTATGGTTATGTTTGTAGTTTCTACAGAAACTTCATTTTATGAAAAGTATAGAAACTACTATTCTTTAATTACACAAAAAGGCAATTATTCAGATATTGAAAATGCCAGAAAAGAAATGGTAAGGGTTCTTTGGTCTGAAATTAGAAATTTAGTAGAATTCCAACTATTTTTTACCTTAGTATTCATTGCAGGTGGTTATTATATTCTTCCAAGAGTTGGCCTTTCTCAACTTTCAATAGATATATTTAATTTATTAACATTAGGTGCATTTATGAATATACTGATTTTAATAATTATACTTCTGCTTTTATATTTCGAAGATAGAACTGGTGCGTTATTTGTGGCAGCGTCTTTTTTAATTTCAAATATATTTTTTACTTATTTAACTATTAATTATTCTGAAAGTACCTACGGTCTAGGTTATTTTGCAGCGACGCTTTTTTCTAGTATAATTGCATTATTAGAATTGTTAATGTATTTAAAAAATATTAATTACCATACTTTTTGCGGCCAGCCAATAATTTATAGGGAAGAAAAGAAGGGGCTTTTTGGTAGAATTTTGCAAAAATTTAATCCAGTTAAGGATGATGGGGATAACAAAAAATATCAAAAAATATAGTTTTAAATATTAAATAATTTTAAGAGAGGTTATTGGTTTTGTCTTTAAAGAAATTATGCAAAAAGTCTTTTTATAAATCTTTTATTTGTATCTTGATTTTAACGTTTTCAAATCTATCAATGGCATTTTTTATTTTACCAACATTTAATAAAAGTAGTATGAATAGATTTATTTTTAATACCGATAATAATTTAAATGCTTTTAGTAATTTTAGTCAAAAAAGTAAATTTATATATATTCTACAGGGCGCAGATTTTAAGACACTGTATAATGAAAGTTTTGATATTGCAGTTGTAGATTGTGATGATTCGAAATTAACAAAGGATGAAATTTTATTACTTAAAGGACAAAATAAAGTTATTTTATCTTACTTAAGTATTGGTGAAGCAGAAAGCTATAGGGAATATTGGCAAAAAAACTGGAAAGTTGGCAATCCGGAATTTATTGATGAAGAAAACATCTGTTGGCCAGGAAATTATAAAGTAAAATTCTGGTATTCAAGTTGGCAGGAAATTATTTTTAAAAAATTAAATCAAATTATAAATTTAGGTTATGATGGTGTATATTTAGATGTTATTGACTCATATGAGTATTATAAAGAAAAAGGTAATCTATTAGCGGAATATTATATGGTCAAATTTGTAATAAAAATTTCAAAAACTGCCAAGTCTAAAAATCCGAATTTTTTAGTGGTACCTCAAAATGCTGAAAATTTAGTAAAGTATAGGCAATATTTGCTTGCTATTGATGGATTAGGTAGAGAAAACCTTTGGTTTGAGGAAAATACCAGAATTTCGCATAACGATATGTCAGGAATATTAAAAAACCTAATTTATACAAAGAATAACAATAAATTTATATTTGCTATTAACTATACCACTGAAAAATCAAAAATTGCTGAATTTTTAATTCTTTGCAGAATTTATGGATTTATACCTTATGTTGGCCCAAAAAATTTAGACTGTATATATAGATTGTAAATTGCATCTACAGACTATCCCAAAATATTTTTTTTGCATTTAATAAGGCGTAAATATTAACGTTGTATGCTAAAGAGAGTTCACAGTGTACAGTAAATCCGCAATGTTTACATGATATATTTTCCACTTTATTTTTTAAATAACATCCATAAGATATCTTGCCATTGCTTTCTACACTTGCAACTAAAAAATCATAACATTTCCAATTATTATTTTTCATTTTGAGTAAGCAGTCTTTAGAATTTAGTATCTTAAATTTTTTATTTTTTAACTCAAGAATTTTATTGATAATTTCTATTCTATCCTGGTAAGAGATTAATAAGTCCGGCAAACCTTTAAATGGATAAAAAAACTGAATTGTTATCCCAAAGACTTTATCATTTAAAAATTTTATAATATTTTCAACTTCAAAAATATTAGCTTTAGATATACAAATGTTTACAATGATTTTTTTGTTAGAATTTTTATAAATGTTTTGGATTATTTTTTCATAGCTTTCTCCTCTTATTTTGTCGTGTGTTTCTTTTAATCCATCTAAACTAATAAAAACAATATCGCTATTAATGTTTGAAAAATCAATTGTACCATTTGTTGTAATAGCTGTTATAAAAAATAACTTTTTTGAGTAATTTATAACGTCATTAATTATTTTATTGTTTTTTAAATCCTTCCATAATAATGGTTCTCCGCCTTCAAAAACTATAATTTTAACACCATCGTTTTTTAATTTATTCAAAATACTTTTAATTTGATAAAAATCTAAATTATCATCATTTGATATTTGTTTATAGTTTTTTAGTTGAATATTTTTATTTTTTATTTGCCAAAAGGGACAATGTATACATTTTAAATTACATTTTTTAGTAATTTTAAAACTTGCAATTAGAGGGTGTCTTGCTTTTTTCTGAAAACATGTTTTAATTTTATATGATAAAAAAAATAATAGCTGAAATAATTTATTATACATAGTCTTTGTTTTTATTATACTAAATTAAGGTATTTTATACTTAACTTAAATTTTTACTAATTTATTTATTAAAATATTACCTTTTAATTAAATATCCTAAAAGAAATTTTTAAGATTTTTTTAAGATTTTAGAGTTTTAAAATTTCAAATATATTAATTTCTGCCAAGGTTTTGATTACTTTCATTATATGTTTTTTACTTTTTATATTTTCAATATTTGATAAAATAAAAAGTAAACAATTGTTAATCATTTAGTAAATAAAAAAAATAAGAATTAAAAATTTTTAATAAGCTTATTTTTTAAATTTTTTTGAAATAAACTTTATAATATAATAAAGGAAAAATATTATGAGTTTTTTAAAGAATTTAAAAAATTTATTTTCACCGATTAACTACAGTACTTACTCCAATTTTATTAATTTTAAGATAAAGTGCAATAAATGTGGTGAGGAAATAGAGGTAAAACTAAGAAAAACTAGTGATATATCAAGAATTTATGAAGAAGATCAGTCAAAAAATATGAGTAAAGCCTCTTTTTTTATAAGAAAAGAAGTTCTAGGAAATAACTGTAATAATTTGATTTATTTAACTGCGTATTTTGATGAAAATTTTAATTTAATTTCAAATGATGTTATCGGCGGTAAAATGTTAGCTTAGAGTAATTGCCGAATCAATTTATGAATTTTTTTAGTTTGTGAGATACTAAGTTTTAAGTATATAGTATATTTGTAATTTAGAAGACAAATTTATTATAAAAAGAAAATTTTAAAAAGAGTAATTTTTTATCAAAAAAATGGACCAAAGAGAAGTATTATATTTTAAAGATAATAATAAAGATAATTTTATAGGTGGTTTTAGTGCTGTTGTTCTTGCTGCAGGTAAAGGTAAAAGGATGAAATCAAATTTACCAAAGGTTTTACATAAGATTTGTTTTAAACCAATGATTTTTTATCTTCTTAATTCTATATATAAAGCAAATCCAAAAAATGTTTTTATAGTAGTTGGTTTTAAGAATGAATTGGTTTACCAATATTTAGAACAAAACTTTAATCAAGCAATTTGTGTTGTGCAGGAAAAACAGCTTGGAACGGCAAATGCTGTTGCCGCAACAAAAGAATACAAAAATATTTTTGCAGAGAATATTTTGATAGTATGCGGTGATGTTCCCCTTTTAAGTACGGAAACTATAGAAAAAATTTTAAATTTTAAAAAGAATAATTGTTTAAATGCAGTTGTGGTAACTGCACAAACAGACAATCCTTATGGATATGGAAGAGTTATAAAGGATGAAGATGGAAATGTTTTAAAAATTGTAGAAGAATCTGATGCTAATTCTGAAGAAAAACAAATAAAAGAAATTAATACATCAATTTACTGTATTGACAAAGATGTTTTATTTAATCTAATTGATAAAATTCAATCAAAAAACTCACAAAATGAATTTTACCTTACAGATATTGTTGAGCTTATTTCAAATGATGAGAGCCTTAAAATTAAAAGCTACAAAGTAGATGATTTCTTAGAGGTAGAAGGTGTTAATGACAGGGTACAGTTAGCAAAACTTGAAAAATTATTACAGAAAAAAATTAATGAAAATTTAATGCTATCAGGGGTGACAATTTATTATCCGGAATCTGTTTTTATAGATATTGAAGTAGAGATTGATAAAGACACGATAATACAGCCTTTTAGCTTTATTTCAGGTAAATCTAAAATAGAAAAAAATTGTGTTATTGGGCCATTTGCTCAAATTGAGGATAGTTTTATTGGGGAGGGAACTGTCATTAATAAATCTTTAATACAAGGTTCAACAATAGGTAAATATAATGTTATTGGACCAACAAGCTATATAAGGCCTGGTACAATAACCGGTGATAATGTTAAGATAGGAGCATGTTGTGAAATAAAAAAATCTAAAATAGCTTCTAACTCAAAAGTACCGCACTTAAGCTATATTGGCGATGCAGAAATTGGAAGCAATGTCAATGTAGGTGCTGCGACAGTAACTTGTAACTATGACGGATTTTTTAAAAATAAGACTATTATTGAAGATGGGG
>JACVJA010000032.1 GCA_015661035.1 Candidatus Calidifonticultor daggyaiensis
TTGATATGTTAAAAAATAAGTTTCCTGAAGAAGAAATTTATTGGGCAACAATAGGTGGGCCTGTTAAAGCATATGAACTTTCTGAGAAAATACCAACTGTAACCATATATGCTCTAAATAAAAATATTAAGCCTAGTTTAGCTTATAGTTTTTCAACTGATTATTACCCTGTTTGTGTTACTGATGATATAGCGGGTGTGGAAATTTCTTCATGCTTTAAAAATGTTTATTCAATTGCTGTGGGTATTTGTGATGGCCTTTATAAAGATACAAGGCAAGGAAACTATCATAATCTTAACGCTTTTATTTTTAACCAAGGTTGTCTAGAAATTGCAAAAATTGCAAATAATGTAGGCGGCAAAGATCAAACTGTATTTGACATTGCAGGCATTGGAGACTTTTATGTAGCTTCTCTTTCAGGCAGAAACAGAAATTATGGAGAATATGTTGGTAAAGGAGAAAAGCCAGATGTGATATTTCAAAAAATGTTTGATGCAGGTGAAGTAGCAGAAGGTTACAGAGCATTAGAGCTTGGTTATAATTGGGCTGATACTATTGGTCTTGATATTGAGCAAGATTTACCTTTGCTTGATACTTTATATAATATTATTTTTAAATTTAAAGATCCTATGAAAGAAATTAAATTGCTTGTTAAGAAAATGAAAGATAGATGGCAGAGTATTAAATCATTATATTAAAAGGGATTAAAAGAGATATTTTAGTCAATATAAATTTAAAATTAAATTTTACATTGTATTAAAATTGAAATTAAAATTGGTTTTTAGAAAAATAGTAAACTTAATGAGTAAATTTAATGAAAAAAAATAAATTTATAATGAATTTTTTAGCTATAAAAATAATCAAATAATGGTATAAAGGATTATGGAAAAAGAAATAAAAAATGAAATAAAAAATACCGAAATAAAAGTTTTAAATATTGTACCAACTCCATTTTTTGCTGACAGAGGTTGCCATATGAGAATATTGGGGGAGATGAATGCCTTAAAAAACTATGGATTTGAAAATATTATTTGTACTTATCATAATGGAAGGGATATTGACGGGCTGGACATAAGAAGGATTATTAATATACCTTGGTATAAAAAGCTTGAAGCAGGACCTTCTATTCATAAATTTTATATAGATATACTTTTATTTTTTAAAGCTGCTGCAATTTTTTTAAAAGAAAGACCAAAAATAATATATGGCCATTTGCACGAAGGAGCATTTGTTGGAGGGCTTGTAAAGTACATAATTGCTTTTGGAAAAGTCCCGCTGGTTTTTGATGTACAAGGGAGTTTAACTGCTGAACTTGGTACATTTAATTGGTTAAAGTCTAAACCTTTAAAATGGTTTTTTTATAATCTGGAGAAATTTATATGTAAGCTTCCCGATTTTTTTATATGCAGCTCAGTTTCAAATGGTGATATTATAAAAAGCAAGTTTAAAATTCCTGAAGATAAAGTAAGGGTTGTAATAGATGGAGTGCACACAGACTTTTTTAATAAGCCTATAAGCTATGAATTTAAAAGCAGTTTAGGTATTCCAAAAGATGTGCCCATTGTTATTTTTACAGGAGCTTTGCTTGCTGCAAAAGGTATTTGGAATTTAATAGATGCAATACCAAAAGTTTTAGCAAAAAGAAATGATGTATATTTTTTAATAGTAGGGTACCCTGTGGAGGAAGTTCAAAAAAAAATTAAAGAACTTGGGGTAGAAAATAATGTTGTGTTAACTGGTATGGTTGATTATTTTGATTTGCCGCAATATTTATTAATAAGTGATATTGCAGTTGAACCAAAGATTGATAAAGCAGGAGAGGCAAGCGGTAAAGTAATAAATTATATGGGGGCAGGTCTTCCAGTGGTATGTTATGATTCTAAAAATAACCGAAAATTTTTAGCTGACGGAGGAATATTTGCATTAGATGAGACTGTAGAATCTTTGGCTGATAAAATTTTATGGGCTGTTAATAATATCGATAAAGTTAAAGAACTTGGTGTAAAAAATAAAAAAAGGGTAGAAGAGGTTTTCTCTTGGAATAATAGTATAAAAGATACTGTTTGGGCCTTTAATATGCTTTTAAAAAAATATAATAAGAATATATAACAAAAATATGAAATCTTATTTATGAGGTGGATATGAAAAAAAGAAAATTATGAAGAACAAATAAGAAACAAATAAGATGTTATCAATAATATATTTTGGTAGAATTGTTATAATGAATGAAACAAAATTAAATGCGTCTAGAATTGTTTCTAAAGCAATTGACAGGTATATAAATTATTTACAAGTATTCCTTTTCCTTTTAACTGGGCTTTTTTATGAATTAAAGACAATTTTGGTCCAAGTATAGCTTAGATTTATCTTATCACTTCCAGTAACACTAGCTGTTGCCCAAGCTATTCGAAACTTTTATGGCTCGCGTGTGATATTACTGATAATTATAAGCCGTTGTTATCATTTGAGAAAGAAGTTTTAAAAGACAATACCTGATTTCTTAATTTGTTGATATTATTAAAGAAGAATTATTAATTCCATATAATAACCCCAAACAACAATAATAATTGATATTAAGGAAAATTATTTACAACAAATTAATTTGATTTTTTTACTTCTTTTGTTAAAATTATTTAAATTTTTTTATAAGTTTTTAGCTTTATAAACTAAATAATTGATATAAATAATTTATTTAATCTAATCTATAGAAGGGGAGGATAAATGTCGTCTTCAGGCTTGCTGTTTTTACGTATTATTCCTTTTATTGGTTCAGCGATTTCTTTAATACTTGCTATTGTTTTTGCCTCTCTTATTAGAAAAAAAAGCAGAGGCACGGATAGAATGAAGGAAATTTCAGATGCAATTTTTGCTGGCAGCCGTGCATACCTAAACCAACAAGCAAAAGTAATGTTTATATTTTTTGTAGTGCTTTTAGCTTTATTTGGTTTAATGGTTTATTTTGGTTATCTTAAATGGCCTTCACTGCCAGCTTTTGCAACTGGAATGGGATTTAGTCTTCTTATTGGTTATATTGGAATGTGGATTTCTACAACCTCAAATTCAAGGGTAACTTATGCTGCAAAAGAAAAAGGGTTAGGGGAAGCAATGAATATTGCTTTTACTGCTGCTGCCTCATCTGGGCTTTTGCTTGGAACAGTTGCATTATTTGATACTGGTTTTTGGTTTAATATTTTATATTGGTATTATGGTAGAGCTTCAGTTAATCCAGTTGAAAGCATGCAAAATGTTGTTAATATTCTTATAACTTTTACTATTGGTGCAAGTTTTGCAGCGTTTTTTATGAGAACTGGCGGAGGAATATATACCAAAGCAGCTGATATGGGCGCAGATTATGTGGGGAAAGTAGAGTCAGGACTTGCAGAAGATGATTATAGAAATCCTGCAACAATTGCTGATAATGTTGGAGATAACGTTGGTGATGTTGGAGGGATGAAAGCTGATTCCCTTGAATCTTGGGTTGGTGCAATAATAGCAACAGAATTTTTAGGTTTTTTGGCATTTAAAGGGACGCAATTAATGGTAAATAGCGTAATACTTCCAATGGTAATATCTGCAGGTGGAGCTTTAGCATCTATTATTGCAATATTTATTATAAAGCTTGTTGTCAGCAGATATAAGGAAAATGCGACAGTTTCAAAGCTTACTGCAACTACACTTGCAGGTTTATTAATTACTGTAATTGGAATAATTGGCCTATCATTTTTATCAATAAGATATGTTTTAGGTCTTGCAAATATTAGGTTATTTTTTGCTTCACTTGGTGGAGTTCTAGCAGGATTTTTAATTGGATTATTTACATTGCTTTACACGGATTCTCGCTACAGACCAACAAGAAATATTTCTGAAAGTGCAAAATCAGGGCCAGCAACTGTGGTTGTAAATGGTCTAGCATATGGCATGGAAAGTGCCCTACTACCAGCACTAACTGTTATTGCAGTAATGCTTTTTAGCTTTTTTATTTCTGGCGGGAGTTCTGATTTTAAAATGGGTCTATATGGTGTATCACTTGCAGCAGTAGCAATGCTGTCTGTTACCCCATTTGCTATAACTATTGATGTTTATGGTCCAATTGCTGATAACAGCGGCGGAATTGCTTCAATGACTGAGCAGCCTCCAATAGTTAGAAAAACTACTGATAAACTTGATGCTGTTGGAAATACTACAGCTGCTATTGGTAAAGGCATTTTAATCGGAAGTGCTGCAATTACTGCTCTAGCTTTAGGTCAGGCTTATTTTTCAAAAATAGAGTTATTGAATGTCAATGTAATAATTGACATAATGAGGGATCCAAAAATACTTGCAGGTTTGTTTACAGGTGTTATGCTGCCTTTCTTGTTTACTTCGCTTTTAATTGGTGCTGTTGGACGAGCAGCAGATAAAGTTGTAATTGAAGCAAGAAAACAAATTAAAGATATACTTGCAGGGAAATCAAAAGGTGATCCAAAAGCATTTATTACAATAGTTACACGTGCAGCACAGCGTGGTATAATAGCACCAGGAATTATGATTTTTGTAATTCCAGTAGTAGTGGGGATACTTTTAGGCCCAGGCGGAGTTGTTGCATTAATAATTGGTACACTTCTATCTGGTTTTGCTCAAGCTATATTTATGGCAAATGCTGGCGGAGCTATGGATAATGCAAAGAAAAAAATTGAAGAAGAAGGCAGAAGTGGTACTTCGGAACATGCAGCATCAGTAGTAGGTGATACTGTAGGCGACCCATTAAAAGATACTGCAGGGCCTTCAATGAATATATTGATAAAGCTAATTAGTGTAGTAGCTATTGAAACAGCAGTATTAATTGCTGATTTATATGGAAAATTGTGGCATTTTTAGAGTTTTTGGCATTGTTAGAGTTGTTTTTCCCTTAAAGTTATTATTTAAAATTTAGAGTATTTGGATAGCAAAACTAATTATGTCGGTAATGTCAGTAAACAATTTTGAATTAAATGTCTTAAATTCAAAGATATTATTACAAAAGGGTGATATTACTAAAGAAGCAACTGATGCAATAGTTAATGCTGCGAATAATTACTTAACTCCTGGCGGAGGAGTTTCTGGTGCAATTCATAGAGCTGCTGGCCCAGAGCTTGCAAAAGAGTGTGCTAAACTTGGGGGTTGTAAAACTGGAGAAGCAAAAATAACATTAGGATATAATTTGCCTGCAAAGTATGTTATTCATACAGTTGGACCAGTATACAGCGGAAAGCCTTCTGATAAAGCCTACTTAGAGCAATGTTATAAAAATAGTCTTTTGCTTGCAGATAAAAAAGGATTAGAAAGTATTTCTTTTCCATCAATTAGCACTGGAATTTTTGGATATCCTGTAAAAGAGGCAGCAAAAATAGCCATAAATGCTATTTATGATTTTTTAAAGACAATAAATAGCAGTCAGCAAAGCAGTTTAAAAATTGTTAAAATGATTCTTTTTAGTGATAGTGATTTTGAAGAATATAAACATGCAGCATTACAATTAAAAAATAAAATATAAAATTTACTATATAAAGTTTACTTAAAAGATAAAAGAATTGAAAAAAAGAAAAAATTAAAATAAATAGTATAATTTAGTTTTGATTTCATTTATTATATTTTCATTAATTATAGTTACTTAATTCTTACAACTTTATTATTTTATTATTTCGTAATTATAAATATATATAAATATATATAAATACAGAAAAAAATTAAGAATAGATTAAAAATACATGATAGAAAATATAATTGAAAATATTAGGCACGCTGAACAAAAAGCAAAAGAAATTGTTCAGGATGCAAAAAAACAATATACAAATATAATAGAATCTGCATATTCAGACGCAGAGCAAATTGTAAATTCAGCAAAACAAGAAATTGAAAATATCTATGTAAATGCTGAAAAAAAAGGTAAAAACCAAGCAGAAATTGAAATTAAAAGTTTGCAAAATGAAATGCAAAAAAAGATAAAAGAAATTGATAATAAATGTTTCCAAAAAGAAGATCAGGCAATAGATTTAATAATAAAAAATGTTTTATCAGACACTTAATTATTACAATTTGAACAGTTGCTATTAGTTTTTTGCTAATTGCTAATATAATAATTAAGTATTTCTAATATTGTAATGTTTTAAATAATTAAAATACTAAATCCTAAAAATGCGATATCTCTATTTTTTTTACATTGTTAAAATAAAGTAAATTAATTGGCATTATATTATTTTAACGGGCTTATAATTTTTATTAAATAAAATATTATTTATTTATGCTATTAAGATATGGCAGTTGCAAGAGTTACAAAATTATTGGTAGCATCCCATAAAACTGAAGAATTAAGGGTATTAAAACACCTTCAGAGTAAATCAATAGCAGAGGTTAAGCCCTATATTCCACCAGCAATTACTCCTCAAGAGTCAGAATCTGTTGCTGAAAATCTTAAAATGATAGAACAAACTAAAAAAGCATTAGATATTATAGACATATACAAAGAAAAAGAGGTAAAAAGAATTGCTTCTAAGGCTGGAAAAATCGTTATAGAAAGGCAAGATTATAATACGATAATTAATACTGTAGACTTTCAAAGTATTATAGAGGATATTTTAAACTATGAAAATGAAATTAAGTTTAATGATTCTGAAATTTACAATATTGAATCTAAAATTAAATATTTAAAAAAATGGCAAGTTTATAAAGGTAAAATACAGGATTTAAAATCTACAGAACTTTATACTATTAAGCTAGTATATTTAAAAACAAAAAGGCAAGCGGTTGATAAAATTTTAAAAGGACTAAAGGAAAACAATATAGCATACGAGACAATTGATATTTTGAACGATTCAGTTTATTTAATTCTTGCATATCACAATGATTTTAAGGAAGAGGCAGATAATTATCTAAAAGAAATTCCTTTTGAATTTGCAGAACTTTCAGAATACAAAGATACAATTACTCATAATATACAACAGCTTGAAAAATCTTTAGAGTATCATAAAAGTAGAAAATTAAATATTATAAATTTACTAAAGCAACTAGGTAAAGAAAATGAGAAAAATTTAATAATATTTCTTGACTATTTAGAAAGCAACTTGGAAATTGAAAATGTTTTAAGCTTGCGTCTATCTACTGAATATGCTTCTTTTTATACTGTTTGGATAAAAGAAAGTGATAAGACAAAATTTTACAAAGATATTTCAAAATTCAAAAATATAGAAATTTATGAAGTTGCCCCTGAAGAAGGCGAGGAAATTCCAATAGTTTTAGAGAATAAACCTTTATTCAAGCCATTTGAAGTTATAATAAATCTTTATGGAGTTCCTAAATATTTTGAAATTGACCCAACTCCATTTGTTTCATTTTTCTTCTTGATCTTTTTTGGATTATGTTTGACAGATGCGGGCTATGGACTAATTTTTATTGGAATTTCAATTTATATGTTTTTTAAAATAAAAAATTCTAAAAAATTTGCTTTATTAATTTTTCTTTTAGGCTTGTTTACAATTTTTGCAGGTGCTTTATTTAATGGCTGGTTTGGTGATTTACCATCATATTTAAAAATTGATAATTTTTTTGCAAAATTTGCATTATTTGGTGACCCAATGAAATCTGATAGTGGTGCTATGAATTTTTTTAGGCTTGCTCTTCTTTTAGGTGTAGTTCAAGTTTTATTTGGCCTTTTTGTAAGATTTTTTGATAGTTTAAAAAGAAAAGAAATAAAGTGCGCTTTTTTAGATACACTTCCATGGATTATTATTGTTGTGTGTTTAGTAATAATGCTTCTTTCAAGCAATGCAGCTGTAAATATGCAAATAGTTGACTCGCCAATATTTCCAGCAAGTATTGCAAAAATATTGGTTTGGCTTTTAATTCCATCTGCTTTAATTATAATATTATTTTCTGCTCGTTCTGAAAGAAGCTGGGGTTTTAGGCTTTTCATGGGCTTTTTGAATTTAACTATTGTTAATGGAATAACTTCATATTTAGGTGATTTTTTATCATATATTAGACTTATGGCATTAGGGCTGGTTACTGCAGGTATTGGTGTTGCAATAAATAAAATAGCTTTTCAACTTGCAGGGTTTCCTATTATAGGAATTATAATTCTTATAATTGGTCTAATATTTGGACATATTTTTAATATAGGTATAAATACACTGGGCGGATTTGTTCACACTTTAAGGCTTCAATATGTGGAGTTTTTTTCCAAGTTTTATGAGGGTGGTGGAAAAGCATTTGAGCCTTTTAAAGAGGAACACAAATATGTGGTATTATTAGATTAAAATAATAACTAAATTGCACTATTTTAGAATTTTGATTATAACTAATAATTAAATTTAAATATAGCTTAATATAACCTAAATATTAAATTTTTTATTTAAAAGTAGGAGGAATTATGTCACAACAGGCACTAGGAGTAGCACTTACGATATTTGGAGCAGCATTTGCAGCTGCAATGGCTGGTATTGGGTCAGTTTTTGGTATAAGTTATCCGGCAAGAGCAGCTAGCGGAGTTTTATCTGAAGATCCAAGCAAATTTGGAAGTGTCTTTTTGTTAGTAGTTTTGCCGGGAACACAAGGATTTTATGGATTTGTTGTAGCATTTTTAATAATTGGAAAAATTGCTCAAGTTACAACTTTAGAGCAAGGCTTACAATTTTTATTTGCTTCTTTTCCTATTGCATTTGCAGGGTTAATTTCAGCTATTTATCAAGGAAGAGTAAGTGCAGCAGGTGTAAATTTAGTTGCAAAAAGGGCGAAAGAAGCTATTAAAGGAGTAATACTAGCTGCAATGGTTGAAACTTATGCAGTTTTAGGTTTACTTATATCTTTCTTTTTAATAAATGCAGTTAAATTATAAAAATGATTGTAATAAAACGAAATCAATAAGAATAAAATGGAAAATTTAAATCTAGAAGTAAATATCAATTCAAGTGATGATTCCAACCCAGTGGTAAAAAAAATACTTGATGATGCTTTATTAGAAAAAGAAAAAATTTTAAAAGATGCAGAAGATAAAAGAAAAGAGATAATAAATCTTGCTAAGAAGAAAAAAGAGGATTTGTTAAAGGACGCTTTAAAAGCTTCTGTAGAAAAGCAAAAAAAATCCTATGAATTAGAACTTTCCAATGCTCTAGCGCAAATAAATAATGAAATTCTTATGCATAAAATAAAAATAATAGAGTCGTTAATAGCTAAAGCAAAAGAAAAAATAAAAACTAAAAATTTAAATGATTATTTAAACTATATTGAAAAAACAATAAAAGTTTTGGACTTAAAAGACCCCGGGTATTTAATTGGTAAAGAGGAGAGGGCAATTACAGATGAGTTTATACAAAAAATTAGACCAATGAAAAAATTAGATACCACACCTAATTTTATTGAAGGAATAAGAATTATTGACGGCAAGAAGGAATATTTCTTTTCTATTGATACTTTAATTAATAATAAAATTGATTATATAAAAATAAAATTAGCTGAATTTTTATTCGCAA
>JACVJA010000033.1 GCA_015661035.1 Candidatus Calidifonticultor daggyaiensis
AAAATAAAAACAATAAACAAAATATTAACTTAAACTTAGATTTAGATTTTTCTAAAATTTTGTCTTCAACATCGGCATTAACTTCAAAATCAATAAAAATATGCTCTCCATCTATAACTAAAAAAATATTGTCTTTAAGCAATATCACTTTAAAAAAAAGTTTAGGGCAGAATTTTTTAATAGACCAGAATGTTTTAAAAAAAATAATTACAACTGCAAATATCCAACAAAATGATAATATTTTAGAAATTGGCAGCGGTATAGGTTCACTTACCCAGTATTTATTAGATTCTGCTGCACAAAATGGCAAAAAAGGCAGCAAAATAATTTGCATTGAAATTGATAATAGATTAATAAACATTTTTAAAGAATTATTTAAAAAGAAAATTTCAAGCGGCAATATTGTTTTAATTGATTCAGATGCAATGGATTTAAATTATAAAGATTTATATGAAAAATATAATATAACAAAAGTTGTTTCAAATCTTCCATATAAGATTGCGGCACCGCTTATTTTAAAAGTTTTAATAGAAGCGCCACAAATAGTTAAACAATATTACACAATACAAAAAGATATAGCAGAAAGAATTTTAGCTAATAGCGGGCAAAAGAATTATAGCGCATATACAGTTAAGGCTCAGTTTTTAGCTGATTTTAAAATTGTTTTCGAAATAAAAAGAAAATGTTTTATGCCTGAACCAAATGTAGATTCAGTTTTTATAAGTGTAAGTAGTAACTTAAATAAATTGCAAGTTTACGAAAAAAATTATAAAAATTTTGTTCACGAATATTTTAATTTTGTAGATTTATGCTTTTCCCAAAGAAGGAAAAAACTAATAAACGCTATATTGCAGTATGGCAAGAATAATTTAAAAGAAAATAGTAAAAAAAATTTTTTTAAATATAATTTGATCTTTTCAGACAAAAGAAATTCTATTTACAAAATTAATAATTCTGTTGACAAAATTAATTTAATTTCTAAAATTTTAGAAAGTTTGGGGAAAAATCTTAGTAGTAGAGCTGAGGATTTAAGCCCTTCGGATTTTTTAAACTTTTTTCAAAAGCTTTTTTAAAATAAACCTGATTAAAGCCCTTAAAATTTAAATAAGAATATAATAATTAAAATTATTTATATAAAATAGTAAAAAATAATAAAAAAATCACAAAATTAAAATTATTATTTCTATTGACAAGACTTATATTAATAGTGCTTAATTTATAAAAATTCTTGCATATTTTTAACAATTGATTAAAAATTAAAAATATATGATTAAAAAAAATGAAAAAATTAATAAGCTAAATTACTTGGATAAAGTTTCTATAAAAATTAACAGCAAAATAAATTTATACTTAAATGTTAGCAAAAATTTACGTTCTGACGGCTATCACGAGATTAAATCTATAATGCAAAGCATTAGCTTATCAGATGAATTAGAATTTTTAGTGTGGCCTAAAGATAACTCAAATAATTTAAATGAAAATAATTTAAATAATGGCATAAATATTTCTTGCGATAACGAAGACATACCACTAAATGAGAAAAACCTTGTTCATAAAGCTGCTAACAATTTTCTTGAGAAATTTAATCTAAGGCAAAAGTATAATATTTTAATAAAAATAAAAAAGTCAATTCCAGTTAGTGCAGGATTGGCTGGTGGGAGCAGCAACGCAGCAGCAACAATTATAGCTCTGAATAAAATATTTAACCTTAAATTAACCTTAAAAGAACTAGAAGAGATTGGTGCTAATGTCGGTTCAGATGTGCCTTTTTGTATTAGTGGGGGCACTGCTTTTGTTGAGGGCAGAGGTGAAAAAATAAATAAACTCCCAGATATACCATTTTATTGGGTTGTTGTTGCAATAAATGGGCAAAAATTTTCTTCTGGTGATGTTTACCAAAGATTTGATATCTTAGGAAAACAAGGAAAACCTAAACATGATAAGCTAATAAATAATATTTTAAATAAAGATTTTAAGAGTTTCTTTTTAAATATTTATAATGACCTTGAAAAGGTTGTGGAAGCTGAAGATAAGATGGTTGCGTTTTTAAGAAATGAAGCTTTAAACTCTGGCGCCTTAGCTGCTCAAATGACAGGGAGCGGTCCTGCTGTTTTTGCAATATGTAAGGATTTAATTACGGCAAAAAGAGTTTTTCAAAATCTCTTTAAAGTCTCAAATAAGATTTTTTTAGCTCATACTACTAGTAAATCTTATGAGTTTTTATTTAACTAATGTTTATTATAATTTTTTTGTAGGGAGGGTTGTGAATAAAATAAGAAAGCTTCTGATTTTTTCTTTTTGTTTATTAATTTTAATTCTTTTCATAAATACAATAGCATTTCCTATGGCTTCATGTACAAAAGAGTCTTCTTTTGGACAGTTAACTATTTGTGAGTCTGTAAAAGCAGATACAAAAGAGCCAGATATTGTTAAAAATGAGTTTGATATTAATGCTAAAGAGATTATTGCGACAATAAAAATTTTAAATGTTAAAGCCGATGATAACTATAGATTTACATGGAAAAACGCTGAAGATGATTCTATTGTTACTGAAGTGAGTGAAAAATATTTAGAAGGCAAAAAGGGACTTATCAGCAGTTTTCTTATGTCTAATATTAAATTAGAAGGCGATAATGTAATTCTTTTTCCTCCTGGTAAATATAAGGTAGAATTTTACCATAATGGTGAGCTAAAATCTTCTGCAGAATTTACAGTAAAAACTCCTAAAATTAATATTTTAGATGTTAAATTAGCAAAAGAAGTTGGGCAGCAATCAGAACCTATCAATCCTTCTCAGAACTTTGACCCCAATGATACTATTTATGCTTGTGTTCAATTGGATTATTTTATTCTAGGCAATACTATCAAAGCAAAGTTTTTAGATGAAAAAGGTAAGGTATTATTAGAGACACCATTTGAAATACCAGAACCTTATTTTAAACCAGCATTAATCAATTTTTCTATGTATGCCTCTGAAAGCCAAGGGCCGCCAGAGGGAAATGAAACCTATGCACCAAAAAATGAAAAAGAATTTGGGAAAATATTTGAAGACATAGTGGATAATACAAGAAAAGATATGGAGTTAGTAGGTGACCCTGTTGTTTCAGAAAAAAAGCTTAAAAGCGGAGATACTTTTGGTGAAATTATTTACTATTTTAAAGATAAGGATAATTTAAAATTTGGATTGATTTTAAGTGATTTTATGCATAATAATTTATTCTATATTTGGTATGGTTTTGCTCATGAAGCATTTTATGAATCATTAAATAAAGCTTATTATACATGCTTAAATTCTATAGAATTTAGAGGATAATAGATTCTGAAATATATTCTAATAATATATTTATAAAATTTATGAATTTATAAAAAATTTTTAAGCAAGTCAGAATAGTAAAAATCTGTTAATTTTAAAAAATTTTTTATATAATTTGTGAGTTTAGTAGGTTAGTTTTTCAGTAAGGTATTGATAAAGATTGGTATAGGTATTATTGTATTTATATTACTTATATAGGTATATTGAATATAGGTATATTGTTATATTATTTTGATACCTGATATATAAAAGTAATTTTTTATCTGCTTATTTTTTGGGGAATAGCCAAATGGCAAGGCAACGGGTTTTGGTCCCGTGACTGGAGGTTCGAATCCTCCTTCCCCAGCCATTCCGGTATGTATGTCAGTATAATTTGACAATTCAGTCTCTATCAAACAGATTTATATCTGCTTATAAAATGCTGGAAGAGAAAAAAGGTGTTTGGATTGCACTTAGATCAAGTCGAATTAATACCAAGCCAAATACTTTAGAGGGTAGGATAAAACTGGAATTTAATTGCAAATTAAACTGACTGTCTACTTTAGACTTTCCGAAATCGAAGATTTAAATGAAGGCTTTTACGCTCAATTGGTAATTAAAGATATCACAAGAGATGGCATTCCAGATATATTGCTTGCAATTGGTGATGGATCAACTGGGCTATTCTTATATGTATGGCAATTTGACCGGAAATCATATTTAAATACCCAGAGAAAAAAATATTTCAATCCTTTTAATTGTATAGGTTATTTGGAAGGGCAAGAGGTAATGCGTGTTTTTCCCAATGGCAGGATTGATATTACTTTTGATAGCCAGGGTTTATTTGAAACATATATTTGGAATGGTTATAAATTAGAAAAAATTGAAAATAATGAGGAAATGGATGATAAAATTTTGAGAGTAGAAACTCAAATGTCTCAATTAAATTCCATGAAATGTCTTATAACAGGAACTCCTTTCTGCAATAAAAATATAACACTAAGGGATAATTGGGTGTTTTTGGCCTATGATTACAGTAGTAAAGATATAGAAAAAATAATGGGTGTTGTAAGTTCTGTTTTAAATGAATTTGGACTCAAGCCAATAATAGCAAAAGATGTAAAAGTAAATTATGACTTCATGTATAAGATCTGCAAGCTTATTCATGAATCAAAATATTTTGTTGCAGATATAACTGGCTTAAATTTTAATGTCGGCTTTGAATTAGGTATTGCTGTTGGCATTGGCCGAGACAGTATAATTGTTGCTGAGAAGTCATCCAAAGAAGCTTCTGACTTAAAAAGGAATGAAGCGATAAAATATAGCTCAGAAAATATTAAAGATTTCAATAAAAATCTTACTGAAATGATAAAAAATATCATTCAAAAATAGGTTTTTATGCCAGCTTTAAGAATTTATCATGATAAATTAATCAGAAAAGGTTATATTTTATGAGTACACAAATATGGGAAATAAAGGGAAAAATTACCGGAAATTTTCTACTTATAAATCAAGAAGATATAAAATCTTCAGTACCTCCACATCCAGCTGAATGTGGTTTTTTTATATCACCTGAATTTGATAATAATATTGAACAAACAGGTGTTTTTAATATAAATATAACTTTAAAATAGATACTTCAGAGGATAAAACACCAGCACCTCAGATTGCAGGTTTAGGAAAAGATGTGCTCAGTATTTTCCTTAATCTACTTTCATTTCTTTCAGTAAATTCTGTTAATATTATTAAACCAATAAGTATGGTTTACAATTATCCCAATACAAAAAAGTATCGATTAATAGAATTTCCTGCACAACAAGCAGATTTAAGAAGTCCAATTTTATTGGATAATTCTTCAGTCTTTAAAATAAAGTTAGAAAAAAACATAATGTTATCTTAACATGGTTTAGAAAAGCACTTGGGTTTTTTTGAGGAAATATGGAACATAAGAAATGATATCCTTCATGGAAAAATAATTTTAACTTCAGAAAAGACTCGAGATCTATATAAATTGAGGCAGGATTTAATTCTTTCTATTGTCAAAGGAATGAAACAAATACTTGATATAGCTCCAACTGAATTACCAATTGAAAAACCCCAGGGTCCTTTTTTTACCGATCCTCTTATTGATGTGGAATATATAGCACCGTAATTGATTTGATATTTTGCGACCTTATTAAATTTCAATGATATTTGCCAATAGCTCCGAATAACCTACAAATAGGAACTCTATCGCAGTAAAAATAGACCTCTTAATGTAAAAAGAACTGTATCGCAAAAAATATGCCTTTTAGACATTTTTATTGGATAATAAGTAGTGAGTAGTACTGGAGGGTAAATATTTTAAAAACTCAACTCTGGTATAAAAACAATCTTACCTGTACCTTCAATTCTGGTTCCTGATGTCATAGGCTATGCGTCGCAGACAGTAAGTCGTATTTAAAAGCTATCTTAAAAAGCATTATTATCTAAAATCTAAAACATTTTAGCATTATATACGTCTTAACTAAATAAGACTTAATAGAGAAAATTTTTTTTAAAATTAAGAAAATCAATTCAATTTTTATATAAAAGCCAAATTGCTTTAAAGTAAGAAAGGAAAAATCATAAGATTTATTTTAATCATCGCAGCAATCATATTGCTTATAGTGGGAATTTTAGGTCTTTTCCCACAAATAGGCTGGGCTTATACACAATTATGGCGTGCAATACTGGAAATAGTTGTAGGTGGCCTGGTATTAATAATAGGATGGAGAAAACATTAAAGTTTTTAATGTCTCTATCCTAATTTAAAAATTAAATAAGAAAGGAATATTATGAGTAAGGTTATATTAATTATTGTTGGAGTAATTATAGCTATCGTAGGAATTCTTACACTTTTTCCTGCTATGACCCTAGGTTTGTGGTTATCTATAGTTTTAATAGGAGTAGGAATTGTAAGCATAATTTTAGGCTTTCTTGATAAAAGAAAAACTGTAATAAAAGAAGAAGTAAAAGAGATCAAAAAAGAAGAACAATCAGAAGATAAAATATAGAGTTACCAATTAAATCAAAAGGCCATTTAGGTGAATATAGGTCTATTTAATCAGTTTATAAATATAAAGGAGAGTACTCAAGTGAAATATTTATCAGCACCAAAAAATATAACCTGGTGGATAGCACTTATTCTTGCAGTTTTGGGAATTATTTTTAATTTTGTAAGTGTTCCGTTCTTATCTTTAATTTCCTTCTGGCTGGTAGTAGTATCGGCAGCTTTACTTCTACTTGCTACAAGATTTAAAGCTCTCTGATAATAAACTCTTAAATCTTTTAATGTTATTAAAAATTGTTCATTCCTTGGTGGGGCTAATAAAAATCGTGGGTAGCGCTGTGGTGTATTAATTAACCCGTAAACTCAGCTCCGGTATGAAAATAATCTTATCTAAGCTTGCAATTCTGGTTTGAACTTCGCTTGCTATGACCAGCCAATATCAGACATTTTTGTCAAAGATATTTAAACAATATAAAAGGTAATTTTGTTATAATATCAGGTAAAGAATTCTTAAAAATTTAAATTTTACATAAAAAAGATTTATGTAAAAAAACTCATTTATAATTTAAGGAAGTGATATCCAATGAATATTGCTGTAATTAATGGAAGCCCACGAATGAGCAAAGGCTATACATCACAAATTCTTGAGCCTCTAATTGAATGAATGCGCAGTGCAAAGGCAGAGGTAACTTTACTATATACAAGCAAGTTAAAGATTAAGCCTTGTACTGGTGAATTTCATTGCTGGTTTAAAAAACCTGGGCAATGTATTTTAAAGGATGATATGCAATCAGTTTATGAAATACTAACAGATTCAGATATTTTAATACTTGCTACTCCAGTATATATACCACTGCCTGGAAATTTGCAAAATTTAATTAATAGACTCCTTGCACTTATGGAGCCCATTTTAGAAAATAGAAATGGCCGCACCAGAGCTAAATTTTTTGACAAAGTAAAAATTAAAAAAATAATTCTTGTTGCTACCAGCGGATGGTGGGAATTAGGAAATTTTGATACTGTAAAGCATATAGCCAAAGAAATAGCTGCTAACGTTAATGTGGAATTTGGTGACACCATACTTAGGCCGCACTCAACTGCTTTAAGTAGCCACCCTGATGATAAGAAGATAATAATAAAAACTCTGGTAGAAGCTGGCTACCAACTTATAAACGAAGGTAAAATATCACCTGATAAACTGGAGCTAATATCCAAACCTTTAATGCCATTTGAAGATTATTTAAAAGAAGAAACTGATTATTATCTGAGTATAAAGAAATCCAAAAAGCTAAAGTGAGTTTTATTTTCATAATTATAAATTCAATTGTGGTATAAAAATAATCTTGTCTGATCTTAAAATTCGAGTTCTAACTTCGTTTGCTATGGCTAGCCATTCTGGTATGAGTCTAAACAATTAATATTCTACCAATATTATAAATAGTCCTTATTATTATTTTATCAAGTATAGTCAGAACTTATACCAGTAAATATAATTAACATCTGCTATAATATTTAATTATGGTAAAAGTAATAATTTTTGCATTTCTTACAGGTTTTTCGTTAATTTTTGGTGCAGTCATTGGTATCTCTTTTAAGATAAGCCAGAAAATAATAGCAGCCATTATGGCATTTGGATCAGGAATTATGATATGTGCTCTTACTTTTGGGCTTATGGAAGAGGCTTACAATTATGGCGGTTTTGATGCTGTAATTATTGGTTTTTTGGTTGGTGGTATTGTATTTATAACAGGTGATTTTCTAATCCATAGATTTGGCGGAAGACACTACAAAAAGAAAAAACCTTTTAAAACAATAAGGCAAACAAATGGAAAGGCAATTGTTTTTGGTGCACTTCTTGACGGAATACCAGAAACAATTGCGTTGGGTGTTTCCCTGTTTGCCAAAAACGGTATTGGAATATTAATGGTTGTTGCAATATTTTTGTCAAACCTTCCTGAAAGCTTAACTTCTGTAATTGATCTTAAAAAAGAAGGATTTTCAAAAAAACAGATATATTTTATGTGGACTGTTGTAAGTATTATTGTAATAATAACAACCATTATAAGTTATTTATTTTTAAAGAAATTAAACTTAAATATTTTGGGAATTATATTATCATTTGCTTCTGGCTCTATTCTTACAATGCTTTCTGATAGCATGATTCCTGAAGCATTTGAAGAAGGCGGATACCTAATTGGATTTCTTACCATGCTTGGATTTTTAACAGCCTTTATTTTATATAATGTGTAATTAATTTTAGTTAATAATCTGTTATAAATCTATTTTTTGCTAGTTTTAAATTAGACAGACTTGCTCAGGAGTTGGGTGGATATCCATTCTCCGATATAGATCCTAACCAAGTCATAATAATAAGCATAAAATTAGAATTTATCTTGTATTAATAAGTGGAAATCCATGGAATATTGCTTCTCTGGTAGCTATTATGTATTATAATTTTAGAAGTCATGAAATACAAGATTACAATGATGCTAGAGAAAATACAATAGATACCGTGGCTGTTATTTCTCTGATTCTGAAATTAGAAGTAATGACAAAATTACAGTTTCTAATGATAATCTTAAAAGATTACTTATTAAATCACTTAACGATTATAGCGAACTAAACCCTTGGTTTTAGATAAAAATTCGCCTTAATAGCTATAATATATAAGTAATACTAACGATTTTTTCAATTTCCATTATAATATAAACCTATATATATTGAAATTATCATTACTTTATAATATAAAATTACAGATTAAATTTATTACCTTAATAATATTCATGCTAAATCTTTCTTAATAATGCTAATAAATTTTTATTAAATTTCTTTAAAATATTAAATAGTTAATTATTAATGGTATGTTACATTAAATACAATTCCTGACGGGTCATATTCCCAACCGTCCCATGTACCAGGATTTATAGTTATTAGTCCTGAAAAATGAACTCTCATTTTAAACTTAGTTTCTCCATTATTGATAGAATTTTGGAGCTCATTTTTTAAAGTAGTAACATTAGTCGAAAAAGTTCCAGTACCTGTATCATTAACCGATGTAATTACTGTACCTGAAATACCAAAATCACCAGCATCAGGAGGGCCTGAACCCCAATCTAATTTATTTATATAAAAATTGTCAAATCCCGAA
>JACVJA010000034.1 GCA_015661035.1 Candidatus Calidifonticultor daggyaiensis
AGAAGGTATTAAGAAAAGGGAATGGGATTCTTGTATGATACCAGAATATGGACTAGTAGCTGGAGGCCATAATTTTAGGCCTACGGCTTTTAATAGATTAAAGCAAAGATATCGTTGTAAATTAAAAACTTTTTATGAAAAATTTGGAACTTACTCTTGTATAGGGTGTGGAAGATGTGTTGATGCATGTCTTGCTAAAATTAATATATATGAAGATATTAATTCTGTAAAGAAAGAGGTGAAGATATAATAATGACTACAGATTTAAAAGCCAACAAAATAATTGAATCTAATCATTTGAGTGATAAAAGTTCAATATATGTTCCAATGGTTGCAACAATTAAAGAAATAATTCCATTAACAACAACTGAGAAGCAGTTTTATATTCAAATTGACAATTTAAAAGAAAGAGAAAATTTTAATTTTTTACCAGGTCAGTTCGTAGAACTTACAGTTTTTGGAGTAGGCGAAGCTCCTTTTTCAATTCCTTCATCTCCAAGTAATAAAGAGTTTTTTGAATTATGTGTTAGAAATGTAGGAAGTGTTTCTGGTGCTTTGCATAATATGAGTACTGGAGATAAAGTTGGAATTAGAGGTCCTTTCGGGAAGGGTTATTTTCCATTTGAAAAAATGCAAGGCAATAATGTAGTAATTATAGCTGGTGGATTAGGAATGGCACCAGTTAGATCACTTTTATTAAAAATTTTAGAAGAGAGGGAAAAATATAAAGGGCTGACATTAATTTATGGGTGTGTTGACCCTCAAAATATATTATATAAAAATGAGATCTTAAAATTAAAAAATAGAGATGATATAGATATAAAATTAACTGTAGACAGGCCTGATGATAACTGGAAAGAAGCAGTGGGTGTTTGTACTAATTTAATTCCAGAACTTAAATATGAACCAAAAGAAACTTATATAGTTGTTTGCGGCCCACCAGTAATGTATAAGTTTGTAATTATTGAGCTTAATGAAAAGAAGTATCATCCAGAAAAGGTATTCTTATCTTTAGAAAGAAGAATGGAATGTGGTGTTGGAAAATGTAATCATTGCCATATAGGAAACAAGTTATCTTGTGTTGATGGACCTGTATTTAGCTTGTGGGAAATTATGAATTTAAAGGAGGCTATATAATGAGTAAACCAAAAGTTGGTGTTTTTGGTTTTGCTGGATGTGGAGGTTGCCAATTAGAAATATTAAATTTAGAAGAGCAGCTTGTTGATTTTATTAAGGCTGTTGATATTGTTAATTTTACTGAAGCAATTACTGAACATAGTGATACTTATGAAATAGCTTTAATTGAAGGCTCTGTTTCAACAAATCATGACCTTGAAAAATTAGAGCATATATCAAAAATTGCAAAAATTATAATTGCTGTTGGAGCATGTGCTTGTACTGGAGGTTTAAATTGTTTGAAAAACTTATATGGTTTAGAAAAAGCAAAGGAATTGGTTTATGGTGATAAGAAAGATTGGATTGATGCAATTGAAACAAAGCCTATTGATGCTTATGTAAAAGTTGATTATTATGCAAGAGGGTGCCCCCCAACTAGATCTGAAATTGTTGATATTGTTAAATCTTTAATTGTAGGTAAAAAACCTGAAATTCCAAATTATCCGGTATGTATTGAATGTAAAAGGTTAGGTAATACTTGTTTGTATGAATATGGATTGAGTTGTTTTGGCCCAGTAGCTAGGGCAGGATGTAATGCTAGGTGTCCAAGCTCCAAGTCTGGTTGCGAAGCATGTAGGGGTTATATTGACCAACCAAATATAAATGCACAAAAAGATTTATTATCAAGGTATGGTTTAACAGTAGAAGATATTATGGAGGGTTTTAACTTATACAATGCATGTAAAAATAATGTATTAAAGAAATAGGAGGTTTTATATATTATGGCAGAAAATGTTAATATTGAAGTTTCACCAATTTCTCGGGTTGAAGGGCATGGTGATTTAGTTCTTGATATTAAAAATAGAAAAATAGAAAAGCTTCAGTTTAGAATCCCTGAAGCTCCAAGATTTTTTGAAGCAATGCTAGTTGGCAAAAAATATGACCAACCTTCTCATATTACATCAAGAATTTGTGGAATATGTTCAGTTGCTCACACATTTGCTTCTATTAAGGCTACCGAAGATGCGTTAAAAGTTAAATTAAATGACTTAATATTAAAATTGAGAAGAATTGTTAATATTGGAGAATATATTCAAAGTAATTGCTTACATGTATATTTTTTAGCTGCACCTGATTTTTTAGGAGTGGGGAGTGTAATACCTTTAATTGAGACTCATCCAGATGTAGTAAATATAGCAATAAATATGAAAAAGATAGCAAATGATATTGTAAGGATTACTGCAGGCCGTGCTGTTCATCCAATTACAACAATTGTTGGTGGATTTACTAAGTTGCCAACTGAGCAGGATTTATTAAATATTAAAAATATGCTTAATAGTTTATATCCAGATCTTGAAATTTCTTTAAAGGTCTTAAAATCATTAAAATTACCAAAATTTGAAAGAGAAACTGAATATATTTCTATTTCAAATAATTATGAATATGCTTTATATGATGGTGATTTAAAATCTTCAGATGGGTGGGTTATTAAACCAATTAATTATTTAGATAAAATTAAAGAAAAAGTAGTTGAGCATTCAACCGGAAAACATTGTTGGGCAAATAGAGATTCTTATATGGTAGGTGCTTTATCAAGAGTTAATAATAATTATGAAATGCTTTCTGATAGAGCCAAACAATATGCTGAAGAGTTAGGTTTAAAAGTTCCATGTTATAATACATTCATGATTAATATTGCACAGTTTATTGAGATTGTCCATTGTGTTGATGATGGCATTAGACTAATAGATGAGATTTTAAATGAAGGATTAAAAGAAGATAAGGCGCTAGTAGAAGTAAAGCCAAAAGCAGGAAGAGGAGTTGGAATTGTAGAGGCCCCAAGAGGCACTTTAATACATGATTACACTTATGATAAATCAGGAAAAATTACAAAAGTTAATCTTATAATTCCGACAAATATGAATTATGCTAATGTTGAGAAAGACCTTGAAGCATATATACCTTCTATAATTGATAAAAGTGAGGATGAAATTAGGTTTCACTCTGAAATGTTAATTAGAGCTTATGACCCGTGTATTTCATGTTCAACTCATTTTTTAAATGTAAAATTAATTAATAAATAATAACAGTAAAGATAATAACTAATAAAATAAATTAAAAATAATTTTTAATATACAATTAATATACAATTAATTGTGAATGCAAAATAAGAAATCTAGAGTTATAGGCTAGATATTAAAAGGTTTTCTATTTGTTTTATTATATTTGCAGATTTATTTAAATGAATTCTTTCTTTAATAGAAAAGGGTAATCTTAGTATTTTTTTTACTTTTGTTGGCCTGTTTTCGGACAATAAAATAATGTTATTACTTATATATGCTGCTTCTTCAATGTCGTGAGTGACAAATATTACTGTTCTTTTGTCTATAGACCAGATTTTAATGAACGATTTTATTAAAGAATGTTTTAATTTGTAATCGAGGCTTTTAAACGGCTCATCCATTATTAATATATCTGATGGGTATGCAAATGCTCTAGCAATTGAAACCCTTTGCTGCATACCTCCACTTAACTGTTCAGGATAAAAATTTTTGTATTCTGTAAGATTTACAAGATTTATATAGTAATTAGCAATACTTTCATAATTGTCTTTATTATATTTATCCTTTAATGGTAGTATAATATTACCATAAACAGTTTTCCAGTTTAGCAGTCTTGGTTCTTGGAAGATAAATGAAAAAGTTTTATTTTTAAAATCATTAATATTTCCGGATTCATAAGAGATAAGTCCTGATAATATGTTTAATAAAGTTGTTTTGCCAATACCAGATACTCCAAAAATACAAGAAATTTTGTTCTCTTCAATATCTAAATTAAAGTCATAAAAGATCGTGTTTTCTATATTTACTTTTTCTTTATAAATCTTTTTTAAATTATTGATTCTTAGCACTTTTATCTTTTCCAGTAAATAATTCTTTTTTCAATAACTCTAATTATTTTTTCAAATAAGTATGCTAAAAAAATTGCAGTAAGTGTCCAAGCAAAAACTTCATTAATTTTTAAATATATCTTTGCATTTTGAAGGTTTGTTCCTATAGCAATTCGAGGCTGGCTTAGTACTTCTGCTGCAACTACTACTTTCCAACCAATTCCAAAAGCAGTTGATGATGCTGAGACAATAAATGGCAAAATATGAGGAATGTAAATTTCAAAAAAGACCCTTTTTTTTGAAATTTTATAAATTTTTGCCATCTGGATTATCTTTATATCTATATTTTTTATACCTTCAATTACATTTGCACAAATAATTGGAAAGCTAATTAAAAAGCTGGAAAAGATTGGAACATTTTCAGCTTTAAACCAAATCAGTGCAATTAATATTATTGTTATAACTGGTGTTGATCTAATGGTAACTAAAATTGGTTCAAAAATTTTATAAAATACGTTATTAAAACCGGCTAAAAATCCAAAAGAAATACCCAAAATAAATGAAATTAAAAAGCCGATCAATCCTCTATAAATCGTAGATAAAATTGAAACATAAAATATCTTTAGTTTTAAAAAATTTATAAAAGCAATAAAAGTTTTTTCAGGCGAAGGAAAAATTATTTCTGAATTAACTATTAAAGATAAAATTTTCCATATAACCAACAATATGCAAAATGAAAGGATAGTATATGAAAAATTTTTAATTGCTTTTATCTTATTTTCATTTAAATATTTATTAGTTTTAGGAATTTTAAAGTTTTTATTGGTAATAAAAATTTTCATCAGGCAATTTTCCACCTATATCTTCTGGAGAAAATTCTAAAATAGCTTTAATATAGGAATTTATTTCATTTTTTGCATTAATTGCATTTTTGTATTTTATGTTGCACCTAGGAATAACTTTTAATGCAGTATCTTTATCTATACCTATTTGTAATTTTTCAATTATTTCAGAAGCCTCTTTTGGGTTTTGGTTTACCCAATTAATACTATCTTGATATGATGTTAAGAATTCATTAATGTATGTGGGGTATAACTGGCTAACTTTGTTTGCTGTTGCAAAGCATGTCATAGGAAGCGAAAGCCCATTTTGAATAATTTCCCATTCTTTTCCTAGGTCAAATATAATTTTAGCTTTAGGATCCTTGTTTAAGACTAATGTAACAAAAGGTTCAGGTAAAACTGCAATATTAACTTTTCCAGCAATTATTAATTGTGATAACTCAACTTGTTCTAAAGTATAATCAATTTGGACATCTTTTTGATAGTTTAAATTATTTTTGCTCA
Source organism: Candidatus Calidifonticultor daggyaiensis (assembly GCA_015661035.1). GTDB lineage: Bacteria > Actinomycetota > Humimicrobiia > Humimicrobiales > Humimicrobiaceae > Calidifonticultor > Calidifonticultor daggyaiensis. Next base: position 5,353 of record JACVJA010000034.1, read on the forward strand.
ATAAATATCTTAATATTACATCTGGGGTAGAACCTTTTGACGTTACATTTATCTTTTTATTTTTTAAATCTTGCCAATTTTTAATTTCCAAGTCATGGCTTACAAGATATAATACATTATAACCGACAATTGAAGCTAATTTAATATCTTTGTTTTTATTATATAATTTAACAGCAACATTTGTTGGAAGTGTAAACATATCAACTTCATTTGATAAGATTTTAGCCAATAAAGCATCAGGTGTGCCTATAATTTCATAACTTACTTTAATACCGCTAGGAAGTTGTTTATTTTCATAATGAAGCTTTGCCATACCTATTGTAGAAGGACCTTTTAGAGTTGCAACTCTAAAAATTTCTGGTTTTTTATCTGTTAGATTATTATTTATTTTACATCCAAAAATACTAAAAACTATCATTATTGATATTAAACATATATTAAAAGTTAAAAAAATGTATATATTGAAATTATAAAATTTTAATAATCTTTTAATTTTAGTGGAAAAATTTTTAAAATGTCTTTTAGTCATATAATAACCTACCAAATTCCAGTTTTGATATATTCATCAATAGCATTTGCTACAATTTTTCCAGCACCCATTGCAAGAATAACAGTAGCAGCACCTGTTACAATATCACCACCAGCAAATACACCTTTTTTACTGGTTTTTCCTACAGCATCTGTTACAATATTACCCTTTTTATTTAACATAATGTCCGGCGAAGTTTGTGTCAGTACAGGGTTTGGCCCTTGGCCAATAGCAATAACTATAATATCAGTATCAATTTCATGTTCAGAATTAGTTATCGGAAGCGGTCTTCTTCTTCCAGATTCATCAGGCTCGCCTAATTGCATACGTATGCATTTTATTTTTTTAACCCACCCGTTTTCTCCAATTATTTCAAGGGGGTTTGTTAGATAAACCATCTCAACACCTTCTTCTTTTGCATGTTTAATTTCTTCAATTCTACCAGGCATTTCAGCTTCACTTCTTCTATAAATTAACTTGACTTTTTTTGCACCTAATCTTAGAGCAGTTCTTGCAGAGTCTAATGCAACATTGCCACCACCAATAACAGAAACAATATCTGCTTTTTTTATAGGAGTATCCCATTCAGGGAAAAGATATGCTTTCATTAAATTTACTCGAGTTAGATATTCATTGGCAGAATATACACCATTTAAATTTTCACCTTTAATTCCTAAAAAATAGGGAAGTCCTGCACCAGTTGCAATAAATACACTTTTATATCCCTTAGAAAATAACTCATCAATTGTAAAAGTTTTACCAATAATTGTATTTAACTTAATTTCAACTCCAAGGCTTTTTACATATTCCACTTCATCATTTACAATTTTTTTAGGAAGCCTAAATTCTGGGATTCCATAAACTAAAACACCTCCAGGACTGTGTAAAGCTTCAAATAAAGTAACTTTATACCCCATTTTAGCTAGTTCTCCAGAGCATGTTAACCCTGCTGGGCCTGCACCAATTACAGCAACTTTGATATTATTGAACCTGATGCTTTCTATATTAGAATTAGTAATTTTATTTGCTTTGATAAAATTGTTTACCTCATCTGAATTATTGGGTTTATAATTTTTTACATAGTTTTTATTTTTTTCATAATCTGCTGCAAATCTTTCAAGTTTTCCAATTGCAACTGGCTGGTCTTTGATTCCTAAAATGCAAGTTTTTTCACATTGATCTTCTTGTGGGCAAACTCGTCCACAAACACCGGGTAAAGCATTTTTTTCTCGTATTTTTTCTAATGCTTTTTCAAATTCCTTATTTTTTATATATGCAATAAAACTTTTTATATCAATGTTAACCGGACATCCTTCTATACATTTAGGTTTTTTGCACATTAAGCAACGCATGCTTTCTCTAACAGCTTCTTCTTCTGTATAACCTAATTCAACCTCGTTAAAATTTTTTATTCTTTCCTCTGGTTTTTGTTCTGAAATTTTTGTTCGAGGTATTTTTTCCTTTTTTGAGTTTAAATGTTCATTTTGCATTTGTGATTCTCCATGAATTTTTTTAAAGCAATATCCTCTTCATTACAATAAATATTTAATCGTGAGATTAATAAATCAAAATCAACTTGGTGTCCATCAAATTCAGGTCCATCTACACATGCAAACTTTGTCTGGTTTGCGACTTCAACTCTACAAGAGCCACACATTCCTGTTCCGTCAACCATTATTGGGTTTAATGATACTATTGTTTTTATGTTAAAGTTCTTGGTGATGCTGCATACAGCTTTCATCATAAGAGCAGGACCTATTGCAATAACTCTATTAATCTTTTTATTATCTTTTTTTAAATAATTTAAGAGAAATTCCGAAACAAATCCTTTAAAACCTAGACTGCCATCATCAGTACAAATATGAAATTCATTAGAGTATTGTTTTATTTCTTTTGTGAAGATTAAACCTTCAGCAGATTTTGCTCCCAGAACTGAAATTATATAATTGTCCTCATAATGTAAAGATTTTATTATAGGTAAAATTGGAGCAATTCCAACACCCCCACCAATAACAACAACATTACCAAATTTTTCTATTTCTGAAGGTTTACCAAGTGGTCCGACAATGTCATTTAATAATTGACCAGGCTCCATTAAACCTAATTGATTTGTTGATTTTCCTCTTTTTAAAATTGTTAAATTAATATAACCTCTGGTAGAATTAAAATCTGCAATAGTTAATGGTATTCTTTCGCCATTGCTGCTGGCTCTTACTATTACAAATTGTCCTGCTTTTGCTTTATTAGCTATTGTTGGGGAAAAAACTTCAAAACTAACTATTTCTTTAGTAAGATTATATTTATTAATAATTTGATTTTCTAAAACCAATTATATTTCTCCTCATAAAATTAATAAAATAAAAAATTAAAACTTAAACGCTAAAGTATAACTAAATTTTTTAAAAAAATAAATATTTGCTTGTCTTTTTTATAAAAAATTTGGAAAATTTTTAAAATTTTTTCTTTAATAATAATTTTTATTGGATTTAATACAATTTTAATATTATAATTATACATTACTCAAAAAATTATATAACATTCTTGTTATTCTAAGTTGTGTATTAACTTGAAAAACTCGATTTACTAAACAGTAAATTAGATGAATTTTTGTTATTCTAAGTTGTGTATTAACTTTTATTAAAAAATTTTTTCTTAAGTAAATTGAATAATAATTTATTATTAGTTTTATAATTTATTTAAAAATATAACAGTTTTTAAATTTCCAAATAATTAATAATAAAGTTTTTAATTTATTGTAATTTTAAAAGTAAGGATTTAAATCATGGAACCGTTAATAAAACCAAATAAAAAAACCTCTGAATTTATTGAGTTTAATAATAAAAATATTGATGCTAAAAATATTAGTAGTGCAAAAGAATTTGGTTCTAGTATTATACCTTCAGAGAAAATTAAAATCATTGGCTTTGGTAATTTATATATGGGTGATGACTCTATAGGTGTAAGAGTAATAAATTTTTTAAAAGAAAACAAAATTTTTGATGAAAATATAGATATAATAGATGGGGGTACATCTGGTATTGATTTAATATTTTTATTAAAAGATATAAAAAAAGCAATTTTAATTGACGCTGTCGATGCAGGGCAGGGTGCTGGTGAAATTGTTGTATTTAAACCTGAAGATATCAAAGAGTTTTTAAAAAAGAAATATTTACTTAAGAGTTATTCTTTACATGATATGGATTTGACTGAAGTTTTTGAGCTAATAAATACTTTAAATATAAAAATTGATATAAAGGTTATAGGTATTAAACCAATAAAAGTTGGCTACTCTGAAAAAATTTCTCCTGAAATAGAAGAAAAAATCTTGGAATTTTGGAAGAAGAGCCGGATTTTTGAGAAGAGTTTGCTTCAAAGAAAAGAATCCAGGCGTTTTCGTTTTTACGAAGGGCCGCCTACGGCCAACGGTCGGCCGGGTATCCACCATGTTTTAGCGCGAGTCTTTAAGGATATTATTTGTCGTTATAAAACAATGCGGGGATTTTTGGTTGAAAGGAAAGCCGGCTGGGATACTCATGGCCTGCCGGTGGAGCTGGAAGTGGAGAAAGAACTGGGCATTC
>JACVJA010000035.1 GCA_015661035.1 Candidatus Calidifonticultor daggyaiensis
GTTCTTGGTTGGCTTTTTCAAGATCGTTTTGTAAGACTGCGCTTTGTATCTTTTTATTTATAGTTTTAATTTTACTTTTTAAGCTTTTATTTCTTAAAGCTCTTTTTAAATTTTGTCTATTTCTTTTTTCTTGAGATTTAATGTTAACCATTGTAATTTTCCTCCAAATTTAATAAATTATCAAAATTCTGAACCTTTTTAAATTTTGCCTATCTTTAAATTATAGTCTTCAATTATTTTTATTTATGTAATTGTTTATCTTATTTTTAAGTTTTGAAGCCGTATTTTATCATTTTTTTTAAAAAAATAAAAATTTTTTATATAATACTTAAATTCTTTTCAAATAATGGTTATAAATTCTCAAAATGGCTTGGTAATATGTGATATTAATTTTTGTAATAAGTAATATTTTAATGACAGTCTTAATAACACTAATAATAAAGTTCATAAATTAAGGTAGCTAGGAAATAAAAAGAGTAGGTAATATAAAATAATAAAATAAATATAGAACGTAAATATATAGCAATGATTAGGATAAAGTGATTCATAGCTTAAGCATAAAAAAATAAAATAATTATAATCATAATAATAATTATAAATAGTGATGAGCAATAATAAGCAACCTTTTAAGATAAAAATAATGTTATAATAAGCATATGCAAGATACAGATGAAATAAGCAAAATAGGAGAATTTAAACAGGATTTTTTAGCATCAAGAAAAAAGATATTTGGTGCAACAGTTATTGTAATTGTTGCAATACTTTTATCTAAAGTTTCAGGATTGGTGCGTGACCAGGTTATGGCCAGTTTTTTTGGCATTAGTTATGATACTGATGCTTATACTTGGGCTTTTTTTATCCCAAACCTTTTTAAAATATTATTTGCTGAATCCTTAATAACAGCCGCTTTTATTCCAATTTATACCAAATTTTTGAAAGATCAGCAAAAAGAAAAAATACAAGTTTTTGTTAATTCTATACTAAATATAATGCTTATTTTTTTCTTATTTATTGCAATAATTTTATTTGTTTTTTCCAAACAGATTGGTTTATTACTTTCGCATATTGCTAACAACCAGTTGGATATTGAAAAATTTATTTTAATGAACAGAATTATGTCATTTTCTGTATTTTTTTTAAGCTTATCCGGATTAACTGCAGGAATATTAAATTCACATAATATTTTTGCGGTAAGTGCTTTTGCGCCTTTTGTATTAAATGCATTAACAGTTGTTTTTGTATTTCTTCTAAATAAAAAATTTGGAATAACTAGTATGGCAATTGGTACAATTGTTGGTTCTTTTGCCCAGCTTTTAATACAGCTACCACAATTAAAAGTGGCTAAATTAAAATATAATTTTAATATTTCTTTTTCTGATAGATCAGTTAAGGAAATATTTTCTTTAATGCTTCCCATACTTTTAAGTTTAGGTGCAGTTCAGCTAAATAACAGTATAGATAAATTTTTTGCTTTAAGTTTAGGCGCTGGTAACACTACAGCTCTCGATATTTCTTGGCGTGTCACAAATTTACCACTAGGAGTTTTTTCTGTTGCAGTAATTACTGTATTATACCCTATAATCTCCAGGCAGGCTAATTCTAATGATTTAAAAGGCATAAAGGAAAGCTTTTCTCTTGGAGTGCGTGAAATTGGGTACATTATGGTTCCTGCAGTAACTGGTCTTATAATTTTAAGTTATCCCATAATAAAGCTTCTTTTTGAGCGAAATAATTTTACTGAAGGTGATACATTAAAAATATCAAATATTTTAATATACCATAGCTTAGGCCTTGTTTTTTTTGGACTTTTAATGATTATTAATCGGGTTTATTATGCTTTTAAAAATGTAAAAACGCCACTTAAAGTTGCATTATTTTCAATAATTTCAAATATTTTTTTTGACTGGCTTTTAATTAAATTTTTAGGGGTTTCTGGAGTAGCTCTTTCTACATCTTTTGTTGCCTTAATAAATATAGTTATTCTTATTATAATTTTAAGAAAAAAAATTGGTTTTTTAGGAGGCAAAAGAATAATAAAATCTTATCTAAAAATAATTGCATCTTCTATTATTATGGGTCTTTTTATTTATTTTTCTTGGCATTATTTGCAAAAATATGCTTATTTAAGTTTTTTAAATTTGGCAATAATTATTTTTACATTAATAATAATTGGTGCTGGTATATATATTTTATTTACATATTTGTTTAAAATGGACGAAATAAAATTTGTGTTTAATTTAGCTGGGAAAAAGACAAAAAACAGATTATAAAAATGCGCGATGAAAAATGTGCGATGAAAAATGAATGATAATTTAAGAAATTTAGACAATAGATTAAATAATTTTAATAATTTAAGCAGTAATCTTACTGACAAAAATTTTATTAGGAATTTTTCTATTATTGCTCATATTGACCATGGGAAATCTACTCTTGCAGATAGAATTCTTGAGCTTACTGATACAGTAAGTTCAAGAGAAATGCTTGACCAATATCTTGATGACATGGATTTAGAGCGTGAAAGAGGAATTACAATTAAAGCACATGCCGTTAGAGTTCATTACAATTGCAGTCTAGATTTAAAGCAATATGTATTTAATCTTATTGATACTCCTGGACATGTTGATTTTTCTTATGAAGTTTCACGAAGTTTAGCTGCATGTGAAGGCGCAATACTTGTAGTTGATGCTACCCAGGGCATTCAAGCCCAGACTTTAGCTAATGTTTACTTAGCTCTTTCTAATAATTTAGAAATTATTCCAGTAATAAACAAAATCGATTTAAAAAGCGCAAGGCCAGAAGAGGTGAGTGAAGAAATTTCAAAAGTTATTGGAATTGATAAACAAAAAATACTGCATGTCAGTGCAAAAACTGGCCAAGGAGTTAGTGAGATTTTAGACAGAATTGTTATAGACATACCTCCTCCATCTGGAGATATTGCCAGTCCATTACAAGCTTTAATTTTTGATTCAGAATATGATTCATATAGAGGAATTGTAGTTTTTATTAGAGTTGTCAATGGTTATATTTCTACTGGAATGAAAATTAAGTTTATGGCTGAGAATACAATTACAACTGTTGAGGAGGTTGGAGTATTAAATCCCAAAATGATAAAAAAAGACACTCTAGCTGCTGGGGAAGTTGGCTATATTATTACAGGAATAAAAGAAATTGGTAATATAAGCGTTGGTGATACTATTACAACTTTAAAGGAGCCAGCTTTAAAACCCCTTCCAGGTTATAAAAAACCTAAGCCTATGGTTTATTGTGGGCTTTTTCCTATTGAAGGTGTAAATTATGAAGATTTAAGGGATGCACTAGGAAAATTATCTTTAAATGACTCATCTTTAGATTATGCTCCTGAAGTTTCAAATGCTTTAGGTTTTGGTTTTAGATGCGGTTTTTTGGGACTTCTTCATATGGATATCGTAAAGGAGCGGCTTGAAAGAGAGTATGGTTTAAGTTTAATTACTACTGCGCCAAATGTGGCATATAAAATTATTAAAACAGATGGCCAAATCTTTGAAGTAAAAAAACCTTCAGATTTTCCTTCAGAAGAAAAAATTAAAGAAATTCAAGAACCATATGTAAATTGTACAATTATTACACCTAAAGATTATATTGGTGATATAATGAAGTTAGCCAATAGCAAAAGGGGCCAGTTCTTAGATATGCAGTATTTGTCTGCAGACAGAGTAGAAATAAAATATAGTATGCCTCTTTCCGAGATTTTGGTTGACTTTTTTAACCTATTAAAGTCAGTTAGCTCAGGCTTTGCTTCACTTGATTACGAGTTTTCAGGATATAAAACTTCTGAATTGGTAAAGCTTGACATTATAATTGCAGGTACAATTTATGATGAGTTCTCAACTATTGTGCATAAAGATAAAGCCTATGAAGTTGGCAGGGAAATGGTTACAAAGTTAAGAAAATTAATATCAAGAGAAAATTTTGAGATATCAATTCAAGCAGCTATTGGAAAAAGAGTAATTGCAAAAGAGCGCATAGCGCCATATAGAAAAGATGTAACAGCAGGTTTATACGGCGGTGATATCACAAGAAAAAGGAAAGTTTTAGAAAAGCAGAAAAAAGGTAAAAAGAAGATGAAAAGATTAGGCAAAGTTTCTATTTCTAGTGATGCTTTTATGAGTTTTTATAAAATAGATGTAGGTAAGTGATTTATAGATTTTAGAGTTTTTATTTTAGAGATTTTATAAATTTTTATAAATGTCCTAATGATGCTGGGTTAAAAGCAGGAAATTTTTTGAGAAAAATATTGATAATAATCAATTAATTAGTATTATGTAATAAATTTAATTAACTAAACTAAATAATGCATATAGCTAAAAAAGTTTATAAGATTTAAAAGACTAAAGCTGCAACTTTATAAAATTTACAACTTTAAAATAGCATATAGAATTTAAATAAAAAGATATATTTGAATAAACTTTAATTTTTAACTACTTTAATTTTTTGATAAAAATTATTAGCAAGTTATAATGATGTAAGTTATATCTAAAACTAAAACAATAAAAAATAAGGAGGCAAATTGAAAAATTTTAAGAACAGAACCATATTAGTTGTATTTGTAGTATTTTCTGTTGTTTTGTTATTTGTATTTTCTGGATGCACCCAAAAAATCGCTTCAAAAGTAATTGAAAAGGCAATTGAAAGTGCTGCTGCAAAAGAAGGCGAGAGCGTTGATGTAAATATAGAAGAGGGCGAGGTTAATATCACTGATAAAGAAGGTAATGAATTAAGTATTGGCGGGGCTGAAGTTCCTGAAGATTGGCCTTCAGCAGTTCCAATAAATAATGATATTAAAATTTTGTTTTCTGGAAAACAAACTACTGATGGAAAAGCAAATTGGACAATAAGTGGTACATTTAATGGTGACAGTAAAAATCTGTATGAGTATTATAAAGGCTCTTTTTCAGGCTGGGATGAAGATTTGGATAGTTCATCAAGTGCCGAAGGGGGGCAAAAAACCTATTATTACCAGGTATCCGATGACAGCTATGTTGTTTCTTTAATAATTGGAGAAAAGACTGATGAAGGTGTTTCTGTGATACTTACTGTAAGTGAAAAATAAGATTTTAACAAATAAAATTTTTTATTTAAGTCTTGTATTAGCTAATTAACTTGAAAGTCATTAATTTAAATTTTATTTGAATTTTATATTAAAAACTTTTCATTAAAAGTTTACAAAAACCCTTTTTAGGTTAACCTTAGAAACAATCTATGTTTTAGGAACGTTAGGCGCAATTTTTAAAAAGGGGTGGGGGACAATTATAATCCTTTTTATAAAAAATTAGTTAAAAAAGTAATAAATTAAAATTTAAAAAAGGAACTATAAAAATAGCTACACCTCAATTATAATTAAAAATTATTGTAACAAATTTGTAATTTTTATATAATGTTTTAATTGTTATGCTTAAGTGCTGCACAAACAACACTAAAGCATAACAATCTTTTATTAAAGATTGTAAATTAAATTTAAAGGAGGAGTATTGTTAAGCGACATTGAGATTGCACAAGCCGCAAAAATCAAACCTATTGTAGAAATTGCTGAATCAATTGGAATTGACAGAAAATATTTAGAACTTTATGGAGACTATAAAGCTAAGGTAAAGCTAGAAATTTTAGATGAAATTAAAAGTAGACCAAATGCCAAATATATTGATGTTACTGCGATTACCCCAACACCATTAGGAGAAGGAAAAACTGTTACTACTATTGGGCTTAGTCAAGCTTTAAACAGAATTGGCAAAAAAACAATTACTGCTATTAGACAACCTTCATTAGGACCTGTATTTGGAATTAAAGGTGGAGCAGCAGGAGGGGGTTATTCTCAAGTTATTCCGATGGAAGATTTTAATCTGCACTTAACTGGTGATATACATGCAGTTGGGATGGCTCATAATTTATTAGCAGCATTTATCGATACACATTTAATGAAAGGTAATGAATTAGGTATTGATCCATTTTCTATCACTTGGAATAGGGTAGTAGATATTTCTGATAGAGTTTTGAGACATATAATAGTAGGACTAGGCGGACCGGCAAATGGGCTTCCAAGGGAAACTGGTTTTGATATAACTGTTGCTTCGGAAGTTATGGCAATACTTGCATTAACAACTAGTCTTAAAGATTTAAGGCAAAGGCTTTCAAGAATAGTAATCGGTTCTACATTTGATGGGAAGCCTGTAACTGCAGAGGATTTAAAATGTGCAGGTGCAATGACAGTGCTTATGAGGGACGCAGTTAAACCTAATTTACTTCAAACACTTGAGCATGGAGCTTGCTTTGTTCATGCTGGTCCATTTGCAAATATAGCACATGGGAACAGTTCAATACTGGCGGACCAGATTGGAATTAAATTAGGTGACTATTTAGTTACTGAGAGCGGTTTTGGTGCAGATATGGGTGCTGAAAAATTTATGAATATAAAATGTAGATATAGCGGGCTTATTCCAAACGCTGTAGTAATTGTTTGTACAGTGAGAGCTTTAAAAATGCATGGCGGTGGTTTTGTGTTTATTCCTGGTCAGCCTGTTGACAAAGAGGCAATGAATACCAAAAATGTCGAAGCAGTTAGAAAAGGCTGTGAAAATTTGGAAAAAATGATTGAAAATATGAAGTTATTTGGGCTGCCTGTAGTTGTTGCAATTAATCATTTTGATACTGATACAGATGAAGAAATTGAAGTAATTAGGGAATGTGCAATAGATGCAGGTGCAGAAGATGCAATTGTTAGCAATGTTTGGCTAAAAGGTGGTGCAGGCGGTGAAGAGCTTGCTGAGGCTGTTGTAAAAGCTGCAGAAAAACCCTCAAAATTTGAATTTTTATATCCATTAGATTGGCCAATAAAAAAGAAAATAGAAACTATAGCAACAAAAATTTATGGTGCAGATGGAGTAGATTATCTTCCGCTTGCTGAAAGCAAAATAGAACTTTATACAAAACAAGGATTTGATAAACTTCCAATTTGTATGGCTAAAACCCATTTATCTTTATCTCATGATCCTAATTTAAAAAATAGACCACGAGGCTTTAGAGTACCTATAAGAGATATTAGAGCCTCAGTAGGAGCTGGATTCTTATATCCATTACTTGGTGAGATGAGAACAATGCCAGGTTTGCCAAAAGTTCCTGCTGGGACAAAAGTTGATATTGATGATGATGGTAAGATTGTTGGATTGTTTTAAATTATTGTATTATTAATTAGTGTGATATGAAATGATATCAATTAGTAAAAATAATACTAAATTTATTAAATACTAAATTTATTATTTACTTAAATTTTAATTTTAATTTTATAGGAGTTGTAAAATGGCAATTTTAATTGACGGGAATAAAATATCTTCAGATATTAAAAATGAAATAAAACAAGAAACAGAAGAAATTGTTAGAACAAAAGGTATAAAGCCTGGGCTTTCTGTAATATTAGTTGGAGAAAATCCTGCATCAAAAGTTTATGTTTCCAATAAGCAAAAAGGTTGTGACGAGGTTGGGTTTGCTTCAGAAACAATAAAAATGCCGGAAAATGTAACAACAGAAGATGTACTTGCACAAATTGATAAACTTAATAAAGATAAAAATACGCATGGGATTTTAGTACAGCTTCCTTTGCCACAGCAAATTGATAAAAATAAGGTATTAGAGGCTATAATACCTGAAAAGGATGTTGACGGATTTCATCCTGTAAATATGGGGAAACTTGTTGCACAACAAGATTGTCTTGTTCCTGCTACAGCTGCAGGTATAATACAATTATTAAAACGCTCAGGTATAAATTTAAAAGGTTCCAATGCTACTATGGTTGGGCATAGTGAAATTGTGGGCAAGCCTTGTACCTTACTATTATTAAATGAATGGGCAACTGTTACTATTTGTCATATTGAAACCAGAGATTTAAAAATGCATACAAAGGATGCAGACATATTAATAGTTGCAACTGGTGTGCCATATTTAATTAAAGAAGATATGGTAAAGGAAGGTTCGGCTGTTATTGATGTGGGGATTAATAGAATAACTAAAGAAAAAGCAAACCCAGATCTTCTTGAGTGGAGAAAAAGTGATTTTGAAACAAAAGGTGCTACTTTAATTGGTGATGTAGACTTTTTAAAAGTTGAGCCAAAAGTAGGTTATATTACGCCTGTTCCTGGTGGGGTCGGTCCAATGACAATTGCAATGCTTTTATTGAATACATTAAAAGCTGCAAAGAAGTTGATGGGAATAATTTAGTAGTTGAATAATTTAAAAGTAATTTAACTCCTTTGCAGTTGCATTAAAATTACTTTGAGCTTTAAAATTTATGTAAAATTAAAATTAAAGTTTTAAATTAAGAAATAGTTTGAAAAAAATTATAAATTGTAATAAAAAAAATATAGCAGTAAAACAAATTTGGTTAGAGTAATTTAGATGATTTATGGTTTCAAGTATCTTTTAAGGAAGAATAATTTATGAGTAAAGGTGTTAAGTTTTTATGTTTTATGCAAAAGTTATAGGTAATGTAGTATCTACTATTAAATATAAAGGTTTAATTGGTAAAAAATTACAGATAATCCAGCCAATTAATTTATCTACTGGTAAAAAAGTTGGCAGTCCAATTATTGCTGTTGATACAACTGATGCTGGTATTGGGGATTATGTTGGTTATGAAGATGGTATGGAAGCTACTTGGCCTTTTGAAGGCAATGATGTGCCAACTGATGCCACAATTGTATCAATTATTGAAAAAGTAAATGTTTATAAGTAATTTTATAAGTAATTTTATAATTAATTTAATAATTAATTTTATAATTAATTTTTTATGAACTTTATAATTGTAAAAGTATTTTAATGTTAAAATTATAATTAATTATAATATACGTATTGAAAATGTTATAAAATGTTATGTTTAATAAAACATAATTATAATAAATAATTATAATGAATTATAGTATTTAAAGTTGATTAATATAATAAAATATTTATGATTAATATATATGATTAATTTATATAAAATAAATAGGTGCTAAAATGGTATTAGGTCAGGTTATTGGGTCAGTTGTTTCAACACAGAAAGATAAAAATTTAGTTGGTAAAAAATTGTTAATAGTAAAAGCAATTAATCTTGAAGGCCAAATACTTGATAGTTTTGTAGTAGCTGTTGATTTAGTTGGTGTTGGGGTTGGAGAAAAAGTTTTAGTTGTCAATGGAAGTTCAGCAAGACAAACTGATGAGACAAGAGACAGGCCTATTGACTCTGCAATAGTTGCAAAAGTTGACAGCTATACTTACGAAGTTGAGTAAATAAATATTAAAAAAATAATTTTTATCTGCTA
>JACVJA010000036.1 GCA_015661035.1 Candidatus Calidifonticultor daggyaiensis
TCATTAAATTTATCCATTTAATAATTTTCACCTAATCTTTTGTTTTTAATTAAAAATAATTTCAAATAAATAAATTTTCAAAAGCTAATTATATATCCACATATTAAAATATGTCAATATGAAAACAAAAATTTTTTAAAAGTAAATGTTTCAATTAAACTTATTTTTATTACCTTTTATTAATTTAGCAAACTTCAATTTAGTAAACTTCAGTTTATGGTTAAAGAATTATTCTACTTAAAACAAACAAATATTATTAAGATCTTTATAAAGTGTTTATAAGATTTTTAAAATCTATTCTCTTTTTACTTATTAAATAAACCCAAACCTTATATTGATAGAAAGCCATATAAAATAAAAAGCAAGACAAATAAGAATTGAACCAGCAATTCTTTCAATTAAGCTCTGATATTTTACAATACCGCTTAAACTTTTTAAAATGCCTGTAAAAGTTCCAACAACAACAAGAGGAATACTTCTTCCTATTGCAAATACAAACATAAGAATCATTCCAAACAATACACTTCCTTTTATTGCTGAATAAGCTAGTACTGAAATTGTAATTGGTAAAGTACATGGCGATGCAGCAATACCAAATGGTATCCCAAGTAAAAATGCTCCAATAATACCACTGCCTCTTTTTGGATTAAATTTTGAAAAGTTATAATTAGGACTGAAGTTAAATACTTTTAATAGCCATAACCCCATTACAAGAAGTATAGCAGCAATTATATAGTTTAAAATCTCTTCATTTGCTATTATACTGCCAATAAAGCCTGCAAAAACTCCAAGCATTGAAAGCATAAAAGCTATACCTAATACAAATGTTAGAGACAATATAAAGCCTCTTTTTTTGGAGTTTACTTTCTCTCCGCTTACATAAGCAGTAATAAATACTATAGTTGGAAGAGTGCAAGGACTAAGCCCGCTTACAAAACCTGTTGTAAATACAACTGCAAGAGTTGCAATTATTGTAGCGTCCGAAGATAAATTAACCATTTAACATCCCATCCAATATGCTCCTTATTTCAGCCTCATCATATACACCTTCAATTACTTTATATGTTTTACCTGAACTGTCAAGAATTAAAATTGAAGGCAGATTTAAAACTCCATTTTGTTTTGCAATTTCGAAAGCAGTTTCCATGTTCGTCTTATCTAAAATGCCTATGTTAATAAATAAAACATTAAACTTGGCTTTATATTCTTCCATAACTTTTTTTGCTGAAGCATTATAACTATCAAAAAATGCTTTAGTCCCAGGACAACAATCAGCGTCATAGGAAAAGATAAGTATGGAAGGTTTTCCTGATGCTATAAAACGATTATAAATTCCTTTTAAGCTGTTATCTTGCTCTTTTGAATTATTGTTTGAAGATTCAGTGCCTTGTTTTGAATCACTTTTATTAGATGCGTCTCCCGAATTGTCTTTGTCTGTGCTATCATTTTTTGTAGCCGTTGTTTCATTGCTATTTTTTTGGCTTTGATTTAATTGACTGCTATCTTTCTCTAGTTGTTTACTGCTATCTGTATCTGATTCAATTGTATTTGAAGAGGCAACTTCCTGTTGAACTGTATCAGCTCTGTTGTATTTGGTATTTGTACAGCCATTAATAAAACTTATTAGGCCTAAATTCATAAATAATAATGTTAAAATCATTAAATTTAATATTATATTTATTATCTTTTTGCTTTTAACCATATATCCTCCATGTACATCTAAGCAAATAAAATTAAAGACCAAACAATTATTTATAAATAATTATTTTATGCTTGGTCCTTTACCAGAAAATTTTATTTTTAATTTTTCTTCTTCAGCTTTTTTAATTTTTCTTAGCCACTCAGTGCAGTATTCCAATGATTCAGTCTCATTTACTGATATGCGATGCTTTTTTATAAAATTCAAGGCAGAAATGGTATCCTTATCCAGAACAATCATTTCAAGCTCAAGCCTATCATTTGGACTAAGATTAAAATTAAAATTTAAATTTTTCTCTTTATTGTCAAAACCTTTATTCATAAATTTTTAGAAATTTGTATACCGACAATTCTTGCACCATTTATTGAGCTCATTGAGATTAGAGCAGGTTCTGTAATAAGGCATTGATTTTTAGATAGTTTAGCTTCATATCCATTTACTTTTACATTTACCTCTCCTTCAATTACAATAAAAACCACATAGGAGGCCATTTCACATTCTGGTATATGCTCGCCGGCTGATAAACTTATAATTCTTGTTTTAAATTCTTTAGAATTAAAAAATACATTCTTATCTCTATCTTTATAAGGAAATACTTCTATGGAATCAAGATTAAAAATCTTCATGTTTTTAACTTTCTTTAAAATTATCTATTTTTGAATTTTTATGGAAATATCCTTTGGAAGTGCAACCATTGCAGCTACCTGCATTGATTTAAATAGCCCTACAGGAACTGCACATCCTGAACAGCAACCTTTAAGGTTTTGCCTTATAATTTTAAAAAGCTCACCATCAAAACCTTCTTTAATTTCATTATATGCATCAAATTCATTTAATTTTTCCGATAATTTTTTTATTTTTTCACAATTTGTATTTACCATAAAAGACACATGCTGCATATCTTTTGAGTTTGCCTCAATTTCAGTTATAAATCCACAAATACCAGCTTCAACCTTTGTTTTTACCATTAATTATCTACTCCAATATTTACTAACCTTTAACATATTAATTAACATATTAAAATAGATTTGTAATAATTTTATAAATCATATAAATTATACGAAAAACAATTACTAGAAATTGTCCTATCTTAAAACTAGCATATAATTCATTTTATTGTGAAATAAACATATCTTAAATAAAACTTTATCTTACAATAATTTAAAAGCTTTGCTTTAAAAATTTTTACTTTTTTATATTTACTAATCTAAATATAATAATCTTTAAAATAATCATTTCAACAGTAAAAGTTAAATTATAATTATATCCAAATATTTAAATTTATCAATAATACAAATATTAAAATTATATTTTTTGGATTCTGTAATGAAATTAATCAACTTTAAAAAATGTTTCCTTAATATCAAATAAATGGTAACTATAATTTAACAAAGAAACAAAAAAAGTTTGGTGTTTATGTTCAAATATATTTATACAGCAAGGTAATTGGTTTATTTTCCATATTCCTATTCCGCTTTCATCAATTTCAAGAATTTTTAAAATTAAAAGTTTAGTTATTATTCTATGCGTAACAATAACAATATATGTACCAGTGTCTTCATTTATAATTCTTGTTAATGCTTTCCAGCACCTTTCCTTTGCAGCATACAGCATTTCTCCATTAGGTATAGATGCTTTAAAAGGTCTTATTATCCAGTCATTATAGATTTGTGGGTATAACTTAGCTACTACATCATATTCTTTCCCTTCCCAATCTCCAAAGTTTAAGTCTAAAAATCCTTCTTCTTTTAAAATATCCAGTTTATTACTATTATTTTGAAAATTTTTTATAATTTCTGCAGTTTTATAAGCTCTGCTTAAAGGACTTGAATATATTGAATTAATTTCTATGCAATTAAGGAATTTTCCGGTTTTTTCTGCTTGATTTATACCGTTCTTATCTAAAGGAACATCATAATGACCTCTAAAAACTTTTTTTGTATTAAACTCTGTATTTCCATGTCTTATTAAAAATATCACCTTTTGGTCATTTTTCTTCATAGCTTTTCCCCTTTAGAAATGTTTTAATAACTTGAAACACTTCAATGGCTTCTAACTATTTCTTTTACTTTCATTAACCTTACAGTATTTGATCTTTCATTTTCAGCAAGCTTCATTGTAATAAAGCTTATAGTCTCTTGTATTTCAGGAATTAACCTATATTCAAGAGCATTTACTCTTCTTCTTGTTTCTTCTATCTCGTTCGCCAAAAGGTTTACAGTTTTTTCTTTTTCAGCTAAATCCAGCAAATCCTCTAAGAATTGATCAAATTTAAGCAGCGACAAATCAATCTCTCCAGTAGTGTTAATAAAGCCATAATTAATAATATTACCCTCAACTTGTTTTTCAAAAATAGGAACTTTTACATTCATTATACTTTTTTGACTAATATTAATAGACACTTTTTTAGCAGGGATTAACAAAGCCTGCTCAGTTTGATAAGGTCCAACTTTTGCACTTCCTAAAATAAAATTTTCTAAAATAGAGTAAAATTCATTCTCAATTTTTAACCTTAAAGTTTTAACTTCATCAATTATTTCTAGTAATTTACGCATAAGCTCATCCCGCTTATCTTTTAAAAGCTTATGCCCTCTTTGTGCAAGAACAAGACGCTTTTTTAATCTTAAAAGCTCCATTCTTGTAGGATTTATATCTGTTAACATTTAAAACCCTGCCTATTGAAACACATTTTCCTTAGTCCTAAATTTTTCAAAATATTTATCCAAATATTCATCTCTAACCCTTTTAAGTTCCCCTCTTGGGAATACAGATAAAAGCTCCCAGCCAAGATCAAGTGTGTATTCTATGCTTCTATTTTCATATTCACCTTGTGACACATAACGCTGTTCAAAATCTTCAGCAAACTTATAATATATTTTATCAATATCAGTCAGAGCTGCTTCGCCTAAAATTACGGCTAATTCTTGCACTTCTTTACCTCTAGCATATGAAGCATAAAGCTGGTTAAAAAGGTCAGCATGATCCTCACGTGTCTTGCCTTTGCCAATTCCCTTATCTTTTAATCTAGAAAGTGATGGCAGAACATCAATTGGTGGTGATATTTTTTTCTTATATAATGAACGAGAAAGAATAATTTGACCTTCAGTAATATAGCCTGTTAAGTCAGGTATTGGATGAGTCTTATCATCTTCCGGCATTGTTAAAACTGGTATTTGTGTAATTGAGCCTTTAAGCCCTTTAATTCTACCTGCCCTTTCATATATTGTTGCTAAATCTGTATACATATAGCCCGGATAACCTCTTCTTCCTGGTACTTCTTTTCTTGCTGCAGATATCTCCTTTAAAGCTTCACAATAATTTGTCATATCTGTAAGAATTACAAGAACATGCATATTTTTTTCAAATGCAAGATATTCTGCACAAGTAAGACCAACTCTTGGTGCAGCAATTCTTTCAATTGCTGGATCATCTGCTAAATTTAGAATTAAAACTGATCTATTAATTGCTCCTGTATTTCTAAAATCAGATATAAAAAATTCCGATTCTTCAAAAGTAATACCCATAGCCACAAACACTACTGCAAACTCTTCTTTTTGGCCAAGCACCATAGATTGTCTTGCAATTTGTGCAGCAATTTTATTATGAGGAAGTCCTGAGCCAGAAAATATTGGCAATTTTTGGCCTCTTACTAAAGTATTTAGCCCATCTATAGCTGATATCCCAGTTTGAATAAACTCATTTGGGTAATCTCTTGAATAAGGGTTTATTGGAGCACCATTAATGTCCAAACTTTTTTCAGGCAAAATTGCATCTTTTGCTGTTTTAGGTTTTCCAAGCCCATTAAATACTTTACCTAATATATCAATTGAAACATTCATTTGTATCCCGCGACCTAAAAATCTAACCTTTGTTTTTTCTGTTTCAATTGAGCGGGTGCCTTCAAATATCTGAACTAGTGCTTTATCATACTCAACCTCTAAAACTCTGCCATTTCTAATACTACCATCATCAAGGATAATATGAACTAACTCTTCATATTTTACACCTTCAACACCCTCAACAACTAAAAGTGGTCCTGTTATATTCGTAATGCTTTTATATTCTTTTAACATTAATAGTCCTCCAAAGATTATTTAAAAATTCTTTAAAAATTCTTTGCTTTTAATTTCTTAAATTCATTATCAATTTCAGTTAAAATTTCATCAATTTTTTCAAGATTATCATTTTCAATATACTTAGCCCTTGCAATTTTTTCCCTTACAGCCATGTTTTCAATATCTTCGATATCTACACCAGAATTTAAAAAGTCAATTGATTTTTGGTAAAAATAAATTATTGTTTTTAGCATTTTATACTGTTTTTCTATGGGTGAATAAGTATCTACATCATGGAATGCATTTTGATGCAAAAAATCTTCCCTAATCATTTTTGCTGCAAGTAAAATTAATCTATCTGGTCCAGATAAAGCTTCCAAGCCTACAAGCCTTACAATTTCTTCAAGCTCTGCCTCCTTTTCAAGAAGACTCATTGCTTCAGATTGAATTTGAAAATAATCCTTATGAATTTTCTCTTCAACATACTCTTTAATTGAATCATTATATAAAGAATAGGAGTTTAGCCACGAAATTGCAGGAAAATGCCTGGTATAAGCTAGTTTTGCCTCTAATGACCAAAAAACTTTCACAACCCTTAATGTAGATTGAACAACAGGGTCAGAAAGGTCTCCTCCAGGAGGAGATACTGCACCAATTATAGTTAATGAGCCAATTTTATCTTCTTTTTTTGAAATACATTTTACAATTCCAGCTCTTTCATAAAATGATGCAAGCCTTGCACCAAGATAAGCAGGGTAACCTTCATCACCAGGCATCTCCTCTAAACGTCCCGAAATTTCTCTCATAGCTTCTGCCCATCTAGAAGTAGAATCTGCCATTAGTGCAACAGAATATCCCATATCTCTAAAATATTCCGCAATGGTTACACCCGTATAAACTGACGCTTCTCTTGCTGCTACTGGCATATTAGATGTATTGGCAATAAGAACAGTTCTTTCCATTAATGGTCTTCCACTTTTTGGATCTTTAAGTTCAGGAAATTCCATTAAAACATCAGTCATTTCATTTCCTCGCTCCCCGCAGCCAATATATACAATCACGTCTGCGTCTACCCATTTTGCAAGCTGATGTTGAATCACAGTTTTTCCGGAACCAAATGGACCTGGAACACAAGCAGTACCTCCTTTAGCAAGCGGAAAGAACATATCAATTACTCTTTGCCCTGTAAACAGCGGCATATTTGGGTTTAATTTTGCACAATATGGCCTTTGTTTTCTAACAGGCCAGGTTGAAATCATTTTTAAATCTTCAATTCTATCCTTTGTTTTAACTTTTGCTACAACCTGCTCAACTGTAAACTCACCATCATAGATTTCAATAATTTCACCTTCAATACCTTCAGGTACTAATATATAATGCTTAACTAAAGGTGTTTCTTTGACATAACCAATCCTATCACCGCTAGATACAGACTCACCCTTTTTAACAACAGGTATAAATCCCCATTTTTTTTCTCTTGAAATTGCAGGAACCTGAATTCCTCTAGTAATAAAATTCCCAGTTTTTTTATATATTAAATTTAATGGTCTTTGTGTCCCATCATAAATTGAAGTAATAAGACCTGGCCCTAATTCTACAACTAAAGGCATCCCACTTAAATATACAGGGTCGCCAACACCAATTCCACCTGTCTCCTCATAAACTTGAATAGAGGCTAAGTCTTTTGATATCTCAATAATTTCCCCCATTATTTTATACTCAGAAACATAAACAACATCATACATCTTTGAGCCAGTCATATTCTCGGCAACAACCAGTGGCCCTGCAACTTTTACAATCCTACCTATATTATCTTTATATGTATTCTTATATTCTTTGTCTATATTTTTATACCCACTTTCATTTTTATTATTGATTAAGTTTGAAATCTTATCATCCATAAAAAATCTCCTTAATTATCTTCTGTTAAAAACCTTATTTTTCAAAAACATCTGTACCTACAGCTTTAACAATAGCATTTCTTAACATTCCAACAGCATAATTGGTTTTGATGCCCAATCCTGGAATTACAACTATAGAAGGTATTGGTTTATCCAAATATTGCTTAATTAAATTATCAATTTTTACTGCAATAGATTCAGTCATAAAAATTATTTTAAATTCATCCCTTATTATATTTTTTAAAACCTGCTCAATTTTCCCAACATCATCTAAAGCATCATCTATAGGAAAAATATCAACTCCAATTCCTTTAAAAATAAGTATAATGTCTTTTTCACCAATTGCTGCTATTTTAGACTTCATTTAATATCTCTGCTTTATGTGATAATTTACTTTTTTCAATTGAATATAGTGTTCCTAAAAAAATCATATTTAAAACTTTAAGTTCTATTTTTTTTCTCAAAAAGAAGCTAAATATCTTTTCTATATTTGCAATACTATATTTTACATTATCAAAAAAATTCAAATAAAATAAATATTCATTTTTATCAAAAGAGAAAAATGACTGCCTGGCTAAAAGATTTTTAACTCCATGCTCTATTATTTTTTGATAAACTGTTCCTAAAAAATCCTTGACTAAAACTTCATAAACATCTTCTCCTTTACTTTTAGATACTTGGAGTTTCTTAAAATAGCTTAAAGGTATAAATCCAAAATTAATTAAAACATCATCAATATTAATATTTAAATTCAAATAATTAATTCTAACAAAGCTTTTAATGTTTCCAATATCAATTAAATGCCTAAAATAATCTTCAATTAGTTTACTTTTAAAACTCTTAATTAATATAAATAAATTTTCAATAAAAAACTTTTCAAATTCCAATTCTAAATAACTAATAAAGCCCTTATTTAAAGACTGAATTTGTAAATCCTTATAAAAATCTTTAAGGTCTGATAAACTCAAGTTTTGGTTTTTTTGTTCTTCTCTAAGAAAAACCAATAATATTTCCTTTATTTTGTTTAGAATTTTTTTTGTATAACTGTCAACAATTTGAAAAGATTCATTTTCATTAAAAAACTCATTTAATAAAGTTTCATATGAGTAATAAAAAGGAATAAACAAATAACTTAAATTTTCTTTTAAAAGAAGTGCTTTTATAATTACCTTATAATTATGTATTGATTCTTCAAGCATTAATAAATCAATTGCAGAAACGTGCTCATTTTTTAAATTTTCATTTAAAAACCTTACAGCTTCTATGTTAAAATTTACAATGACTTTATCAAAATTTTCTTTTTTACCTAATAAATTTAACAAATTTGCATAATGGGTCTCTAAAATAATTTTTCTTAAATCCTCAATAGTTCTTGCATTTACCATTCTTTCAATTTTTGCTTTATCCAAAAACTCAATTTCTCTTGCTTTTAGCTGAGCACATGAATAGAGATAGAAGCTATCATCATTAATGTCATAGTCTTTTTTAAAGCTAAGCAAATTTTTTATCGATGTAAAATTATTTAAAGTAAGCATATTTAATTAAGATAATTTATTTAAATTTGTTATAAAATGAAATTTTAAATTAATTTGCGAATGAAGATCG
>JACVJA010000037.1 GCA_015661035.1 Candidatus Calidifonticultor daggyaiensis
AGTTATTCTATCAAAATTGTCAATAAATTCATCTCTATTAACTTTACCTACTGATTGTGTAAATATTTCTGGTGATGCGATTTCAGGAAAATCTTTTAACTTAAATTCTGGATTTTTAACTAAATCTTTACCTATAACGGTATATATTCCATCAGGTTGTGTAGTATTTAATTCAAGTGCTATTTCCATATTTGTTGCTATCATCTTATTATTTTTTACAGCAACATTGTTTTGAAGAATAGGCAAAGGATGTTTTTTAGGAATGAATGATTTTATTGAATCTACTGGTGATACTATTTTAGTTTTTTTAACTGGTTCAGGAACTTCTGGTGTGGGAGTTGGTTCAGGTGCAGGTTCGGGTGCAGGTGTAGGTGGAGGAACAGAAGGTTCTATAATTTTTAATTTTCCAGAAGGTAAAATACTTGCTTTTGTTGCTGGTATTTTTTCAGCAAGGATTTTATGAGCAGTTTCAGGTAACATTCGGTTAATTTGGCTTTCTGTATATCCCAATGCTTCTAATTCTGGTATTCTTGTTGTTGGAAAAGTAACAGTAGGAACTGGTTCTGCTGGAGGAATTTCTGGTGGAGCAGGTGGTGGTGGAACCTCGGGTATAGGTGGAACTTTAGCAATAGCGGTTGGTAAAGGTTTTGTTATTGCTCTTACTGGTTCTTCAATTGGTATTCCTAACTGACGCATAAGAGCAATTGCTTCTTTTTTAGGATGCAAAGGAATATCATATTCAGGTTTTGGACTAAAGGCCTGATGTTCTCTCAGCCATTGGTCATATCTCATTTCTTCTGCTTTTGAAATTTTAGGAAATTTAGTAGGTATTTGTGCTTGTCTTATTTTCAAATATCGTTCCATTTCTCTTTCTAATGTAGTGCCTTTAATAAATTCTTTAATAGGAATCTCTATTTTTTCTCCTCTTGTCCATCTTTCAAAATCCTCATCGGTATACCCTGCCTGTCTTAATTTTATTTCAAATTCACGAATAGAGCGTTTAAGTAATCCTGCTTTTGCTAAATTACTTAAAGCACCAAGTAATGCTATTTCACCCACAACTTCACCAATATTTGAACCAATTTTAAGTAAAGTCGGGGTTTCATCAGGCAATAATTCAGTTAACATTCTTGCTTCAAAAGGAGACCATTTTTCTCGTTTTATTAAAGGAACTATGACATTTCTAAATTGTGAAAATGCTTCAAATCCTAATGCTAAATAAGGATGAACAAAAGCGAGAGCTATTCTTGGTGAACGGGTTATCATTCCTGTTAGTCTTTTTTGACTTTCTTGTAATTCTTTTAATCCTTGTTCACCATAAATGCCTTTCAACATATTATCTGTAAATCGTAAAAAATTTAATCTTTCTGCTTCTTTTTGAACTTCTAAATTTAATCTTTCTTGATATTCTCTTTCAGCTTCTGTTAAAGGTCGTGGTGGTGTATAAGGTAAAATTTCTGGTGGTCTTGGAATAGGTCTAACTGGAGACCAAGCTAACGGTGGGGTAAAAGGAACCTGAGGAAGGCCAACTACTGGACTTGGTGCTCTGGGTTCAGGAGGTTTGGTAGGTTCTCTTGGAATACCTCTTAATGCACGGATAAAATCAAAAGGACGGTATCCTCCTTCAAGTAGTTTGCGTGAAATTGTTGTTGGTGAGATACCACGACGAATATTTTCTACAACCCAATCGTAAACTTGTTCTTTTGTAACTTCTTTTTTTGGCATTTTTTATTATCATTCTTCCCACGGTGGTTTTGTTAATCTTTTTTCCTCTTCTTCTATTTCTGTTGTTATCGGAGGAATATAAGGACTTATAGGAGCAACAGGAACAACTCGTTGTATTTCTTCATATCCCCAAGGTATAAATCCAAAAAGTTTACGAGTTATTTGTTCTTTTCGTATTTCCCATTGTTCTGGTGGTATTCTTTTACCTTCTTCAGCTGACCTGCGATATGCTGAAATTTGTGATACTAATGTTTGATACCGTAATAATCTCTCGGGTTCTACGGGAACCGTTCCATAGGTTGTTTCAGTAGGAAATTCTGCTTTTAATTCTTTTTCTGCCATCTTTTGTAATCTTTCCATTTCTTTTATAAAATCTTGTTGAGATTTTGCTTTTTCTAACCCACGACGAATTTCACCACGCAATTGTTCTACTTGTAATCTTGTTTGTGCTTGTAATTGTGCTTGATAAACTCCTGGTAAACGCTGTAATAATTGTGAAGTATATTGTAATTCTGGTCTTTCATATACTCCTGCTGGTATAGATGGTAATTGAGGAATAAATGACCGAGCAAAACTTGACCACAATTCTGCTAATGGTGCTGACAAAACCGCAGTTCTTTTTTCTCTTTCCAGCATTAGTTTATGTGCTGCTTGTGCTTCTTGTAATTCTTTTCTTGCTTTTTCTTGACGCAACGCTTCTTGTATTGCTAAATATGTTGGAACAAAACCAGAAACAAAACTTACTGCTGGTGAAGTAACAGGAACAGATGAATTAGCAGATTGTTGTCTTCTTAATATTTTAATTAAATCATCTCTTTCTGGCATTTTATAGTTTCCTCGTTATATATGATATAAATTCCTGTGGACTAATATCATAATCTAAACTTCTAAAATATGCATAAATCATCCGCATAGCATTTTGTAAAATTTGATTCGCTTCTTCTAAACTTTTAGGCCTATTTTCCATAAGTGTTCTCTTCAAAATATATTCTCCTTCCAATAATGCTTCATCTCTACTCACTTTTTTAGTTTTCCCTTCTTTCGGTTTTTGTTGGTCTATTTTTTGTCTTAATTCTTTAACAATAATATCTTCTGCCATTATGGTGTTATAGCTCCTTGTGTTTCTCTTAAAGTTTCTAAAAGATATTGTCTTGGTCCTTGTGGTATTAAACTTAAACCTGGTGGCAAAAATGTTGATGTCGGTGTAGGTGTCGGTGTCGGCATTTGTGCAAGTGAATAAGCAAGTAACGGTGCTAAACCACCAAGTAACTGTCCCCAAATTGCTTGTTGTTGAAATGGTAATAAATACTGTGCTTCTCTTGCTTGTTCATAAGGGGAATAAGCCGCACCCATCATTCCAGCAAGAAATTGTCCCCTTTGTCGTTCTCTTTCTAACCTTGCCTGTCTTTCTGCTAACAATCTTTCTAATTCAAGCCCTCGCCTTGCTTCACCTATTGTTCTCAATCTTTCTTGCTCTAATCTACCTAATGGATATTCAGCAATACCAGAACCACTCACTCCACGTGCTTGTAATTCTTCAAGTAATCTCGGTCGGATTTCTGCAAGTTGCCTTGAAAGTGTTTCTTCTATACCACGCATTGCTGTCTCAATCGCTTCTGGTGGATAAGTAACTATTGGTGATTGTAAAAATCTTTGATATTCTTCAAGCCATTTTCGGTATTCTTTTTCTCGTGCTTCCCGTTCTTCACGAACAAGTCGCCGTCTTTCTGGTGCTCCCCAGATTGCTTCATAACCTATACTTGCTGCTGTTGTTAAAAGTGGAATCCACCACATATTTACTCCTTTATGTTAAATTAACATATCTTAAAACACCATTTATTTTCACATATAATCTTCTTGTGGTTCCATCATCAAAGAAAAATATTTCTCCTTCTCTAATTTCTTTAACATTTGGTATAGTTCTATATACCCTACCGATACGTTGCATATTATCATATATATCCCTGAAATTCTCATTTATCATTACATCATCTATTTGATGTTTCATTGTATCTGCCTCAATGGTAAAACTTGATAATAAATTTCTGCACCTTTAACCCACATTTGTTCATTTAATTTATTGTTTCTAAATTTCAATCTAAAATATTTACCATAAAAACCAGCACTAACTGGCAATCGCTTTGTATAAACTCCATCTTTGGTAATAAAAATAGTTTTTGTGGTTTCTGGTTCGTTATCAAAACAAAAACTAACATCTAATTGGTAGTCTTCATTTCTATCTGCATCTATCCATAAATTTCTTATACGCTTTAAATTATTCGCTAACATAAAAGACAAATTTTTAGTCACAAAATATGCATCAATAGGTAAAGTATCATCGTTATTTCCAGTAAATAACCACAGCAACTTTCCTTCTTTTGATGAACCAGCATAAATATCAACAGCACTACGACTAAATACTGCTGATACATCTATTCCTCTAAATAATGTCCAAGTATTATTTTTATCCAATACAATAATTAAATTATTATAATTTTTCCCATATTCAGCACAAAATAAATAATATCTATCATTATCGGTCCCAGCAATAGCTTCCTGTATTATCATTACTGGATAATAAGTAATATTAACCTGGTCAATTTTTGGTGTTCTTGTAGCATCTGTTGTTGATAATTCAAGTCTATATTGTATCCAATGATGAGATACTGGGATAACTCCAGCCAAACTTTGTCCTTTTGATACTGTTTGCCAGGAAGCAGTATCTAAACCTGCTTCTGTCTCAGCACTTCTTATTTTTGCAACTAAATTGGTATTTGTTGGAATTTCTGCTACCCAATCAATTGCTCCCCAACCAAGAATATCACCAACATTATATTTTTTACTAACATAATTACCGCTTGATAAATAGTTGCCCATACCACCTATAATGTAATCAATATATACCCAATTGTAAGTTGCATCTAATCCTCGTTTATATTTTACAGTAAAACTTGAACCAACAACAAAACTTTGTTTAACAACTACGTGGTCTTTCTTATTTTCAGCATTATAAGTGAGAAGTTCAAATCTTAATACTAAATCTTGCCCATATTTTGATGATAAATCACCAGAACTAAATTCTTGCCAAGTAGTATCATTTGTATCTACTTGAGTTGAAAATAATACATCATTTCCAAGAAAAATAGCGAAATGTCTGGCATTAGGTTGTCCAGCACCACAACGTAATTTTGCCGAACGAGTTCCTGAAAATGCTGCTTCTGTTGAATATCCTGCCGATGCTCCACCTATATCATTAACCAAAATCTCAAATATCCAATTAGTATCACTTTCAAAATCATTATTTGGAATATTTTGTGCGAACCTATCTAAAACTAAATGTCCTGTATCTAAACTAACAACTTGCGTTTTTGTCCCTTCATCCCATTGTGTTTGTGTATCAGTTAACCAGGTAAGAATAGAACCAGCAGGAACACCGCCTGTATAATACTGCACGCTGACACTATTTACTATTGGTGTAGTATCTGGATTATTACTTGACATCTCAACTTTTAATTGTATCCATTTATTACCGAGATTTGTATTTTCCCATTTTAGGAACAAACTTTCACCATTTTTAACTTCTTCCCAAGCAGTATTATCAAGGTCTGTTTCCTTTTCAGCAACCCTAATATAAAACTTGACCGTATGACCGCCCGAAGCGATATAATCTGCCAGAAAATATCGCCACATACTTATAGCAGATAAAAATTGTTTTTTTGAAATCCAGGAACCTGATGAATTGAAATATTGATATAATTTATATACATAAGGAGTTTTTAAATCATCATTAGATTGTAATGTTATTTTATAACGGAAAAATCTTTTTGCTGGTATAGTAGGTATTGCATTCGGTGAAATAACTTGTTTTTGTCCTGATGGTATACTATTCCAAGATGTCCCTGAAACATCATAAGAACCTATTTCATAAGTTATTGTCTGGCCAGAAAGTTCATAATTAGCATTAAAATTTTTCCAGATATTAAATAATCCACCACTATCTAATTCTCTTGAAATAAAATAACCAGAATTTTTATATTTTTCGTGTTTGATATATACTTCATATATTCTAAAATATGAATATATTTTATGTTTTGTTAACCAATATTGTTTTGGATTACCATTAAATCCAAATTTTATTTCTATCTTATCACAATAATCATCGTAATATATTCGTTCAGTAATACTTAAAGAACGACCAGAATACGTATTAGTTTTAATCCGATTACCTTTTAGATAAAAAGAAATATATATTGATGCATCTGAATTTATCTCCCAATTATCTTGCACAGAATACTCATTCTCAACTTTATAAAAATCTACATATTTGACAAAAGACAAGGGGAAATTTATATGAAAAGTAAGATGATGATTGACCCTATCATATCCTGAAACATCACCAGTCTTTTTTGCTCTAAAATATGTCGCATTATTCCCATCTATAGCCCCTGGAGGGTTATAAATATCATCACTATTATAATCTGAATAAGAAACACTTTTATTGCTTCTTTCTACTATTTCTTTTTCAAGATATATCTTATTTGTTTCTACAACTATATTATTACTCTCTTCTCTTTGATTAACAAAATTATCTATTGTCTTTGTTGTTGGCAATTGTAAAGTATTAAAAGCATTACCTCTTGTAGCAAGATTGGTAATTGTTCCTTCTTCAAATTCAGATGTTGTTGTTTGTGTCCATTCTGATAATTTTACTAATATCTGTTGCAGTCTATCAAGTAATGGTTGAATTTTATCACTTAATTTTGTTATTATATTACCATTAAAACTATATATTCCATCTGAACCCAAAAATAAAAGTAAGTTTTTAAATATTGTTATTGTCCATCTATATAAACAACCAATACCTGATGGAATTTTTATAATACTATAATCAGGTGCTCTACCAGTTATAACATATATTGCTTGTTCTTTAAATACTACAAGATTGCCAAGAAAAGATTTTAAACCAGTAATGCCTACTGTTCCATCGCCAGGTGAGACTGAAAGTTGATTAATACTAATCCAAGCAGAAGCGTTATATTGTTTTATTGAATTACCAGCATCGTTATAAAATCTACTAAATCTTATCTCATCTGATAAATCAGATGTGTTTGCTATAAATAATCTATTTTGATGAATTTCAAAGTATCTGCCTTTAGGAACTTTTGGCTTAAGTGATGTTGAGGATTCTCCATCAGGATAAGGAGTTCCCCAGGCTTCATTTGGTTCATTCGGAGCAGGTAATGTCCATAAATTTCTACCATCCCACATCATAACTCTATCATATTTGTTTGTAATCCACAAATAATTTTCAAAAGTAATAAAATCTGCTGGATATACAGCAGTCAAAGATACCAAAAAAGTCCAATTCTGTAAATTTTGTGAATAATATACTTTACCATTACTTAACTGAACTATATGGTATTCTGAGAGGTCACTTTTTTTATAAATATAATAACGAACAATTGGTAAATTCTCTGGTAAAGTTGAAATAACTGAATATCCTTTGCGTTTAACAACAACACCTATTTCTTCATCAAACAAAACATTTTGGCAATCTTGAACTTCATTATCAGCAATATAATCTGGTGAGGTGCTGAGATTAAGCCCTCCTGTAAAGTTTCTTAAAGAAATTGCTTGTATGTTTCTATCTGTTTGTTTTGTTATAGTTGTTGTAGGCATTTTATTCAAAATGAGGTAAATCCCATTCTATTATTGGTTTACCATCATATTTTTCTTCCCAGATTTTATGCCATTTTTTGTATCTATCTTTTGAAAAATCCAATTTATTATTTTCATCAACAAAATATATATCCATTGCAACTCCAAGTTGATGATTTGATTTTTTAATTACTCCATCACATTTGCTCTTACCTTCATTATATAATCTTTTTTGTTCTTCTGTTGACCTTAAAACATAGTCAATAATTGGTTTTTCATTCGCTTGTATCATTTCATAAAGTAATTGAACAATCTTTCTTGTAAATTCAACCCTATTCATAAACTTTGCTTACCTTTTCTGGTATATTGTTTGCGATATTATTTTCATTACCCATACAATTATATTTATTCCAACATATAAAACAAATGCACAGAAAACTACAATAATTATTTTACAGATTATACTAATTATATCAAGAATCATTTTTCAAATAACATTAAGATTTTTTTGCATGTGTTCTTAAAACTCCATAAATTCCGTTTACTACTGCTATAATTATAGCAGCGGTTTGTGGAGGTATAACATCTTTTAACATACCAACAATACTAACAATATTTGTGCATACTGTCATCCAGAATTCAGTAGTTTTATATCCTGGTTTAGTTTCTCCGTTCATAACAACCTCCTTTTTTGCTTCTTTTTTTAATTCATCAAAACTCTTTTTTAATGTAAAATACAATCGTATTTTCTGTAATAAATTCATATGTTACTTAAAAAACAATAAAATTATCATCATAATCGCAGAAAAAATTTGTAAGAATATTATCAATTGTTTTTCATTAAAACTGAAATAAGAATCTATATCATAATAATTATTTCCTAAAATAGTCCAGAAAGAAATAAACAATATAATCAATATTAAAAAACTTCCTATAAGTATTTTCAACACAATTGTTTTTTTATCCTTTGTTATTAAAAACTTTTCTTCGTAATGCTTCTATTTCTTTTTCTATATATTCAAACTTCTGTTCAAACTTTACTAATATTTTTCCTTGTTCTTCATCAACTTTCTTTAATTCATCAATTCTATCTCCTAATCCTTTTAACTTCATTTCTATTTCCTTAAAATGATTTCCCCAAAACCATATAATCAATACAAGTGCTATTAATCCACCACTTGACCCAGTAATATTTAACAATTCTTTCAATAAAGATAAATCCATATTCTGCACTTGTTATAACTTTACAATTTATTGTAGATATTCTTTAATCATACCTTTATAAGTAATATCTAAAAATTCATAATTATCTAATGTATGTTGAATGATAAATTATGTAATTATTATCAACAAAATATCCTGATGTATCATTTAACAAAACAGAAGTTGAAATTTGTTGAGTAGAATTAAACACGTTAAAAATGTTATTGGAATTATCAAGATATATACAAAAATCATCTCCTTCTAAATACCACATTGATGATTTCATTAACCTTGTTTTTGCTTCATCTAAACGGACAAGAACTTTTTTTGTATTTGTGTTGTAAATGTAAATATATCCTAACAAAAAGCAGGGGACACACAAAAAAATTATACTATAAATAATCTTTTTCATTTTATTGCCCTCCTAACAATTTCCAATCCCAGGCATTATTCATACCTGTAGAAATCCATAATCTATAATTACTGTCAACAATTGTTTGTCTTAAAGCTGTAGGTGTTGTTATTCCGACTTCATATGGTTCTTTATAAATATAACTTTTCCCCACCATACCTTTGTCAAAATCTAATATATCTGTTTCCCAACTATTAATATAAATGTGATAAT
>JACVJA010000038.1 GCA_015661035.1 Candidatus Calidifonticultor daggyaiensis
AACAATTAGCAAAAGAAATTGCTTTTTTTGATTTAGAAAATTGGCAAAAAATTTTAGATTTGGTGACTGCACAAGGCAACATACTTAAGCAGAAAGGCTATCATAGTCAGATAGAATATAACGATAGTAATTTAAACTTTTATTTAACCAAAGAAGGTAAAAGAAAAAAAATATTTGCTAAAAAAATTAATACAAACAATCAATATTTTGGTAAGAATTTAAATAAAAAAAATAATGGTTTAATAGTTGACAATGAGCCGATGAGCAAAATAGAACTTGAAAATATAATTGATAGCAGCCCAGAAATTATTAGCTTTAATGTTATTCTTAGAGCAATTCTTCA
Source organism: Candidatus Calidifonticultor daggyaiensis (assembly GCA_015661035.1). Classification (GTDB taxonomy): domain Bacteria; phylum Actinomycetota; class Humimicrobiia; order Humimicrobiales; family Humimicrobiaceae; genus Calidifonticultor; species Calidifonticultor daggyaiensis. The sequence continues at coordinate 344 of JACVJA010000038.1, forward strand.
AGATAGTATTTTACCAAATATTTGTACTATTTGTGGCCCTGGAGAAGTTGCTTATTTTGCTCAGTTAAAAAATGTTTATAGCTTATTTAAAAAGAAAGCAAGTATAACCATTCCGAGATTCTCAGCAACGATAATTGAACCTAGTATAGCAAAATCAATGTCTAGGGTTAATATTGATTTTATGGATTTGTTTGATGATTTTAATTATTTAAAACAAAAGGTTGTTAACTCTAAATTAAATGTTGATTTAAATTATATTTTGGATAATTTCAAAAGTGTAGTTTTCGATAAATTAAATAATTTAAAAGAATATTTGATAAGCAATGATATTTTCGTAAAAGATGCATTTAACAGAATAGAACAAAATCTTTATAAGGAATTTAAAAAACTAAAAAATAGGATAATTGCTGAAAATTTAAAAAGAAATGAGCTTATAGAAAAAGACTTACAAAAGGTTTTATTAAACATACTACCTAACCAAAATTTACAGGAAAGAACTATAAATATATTTTATTTTATAAATAAATATGGGTTTGATTTTTTAAAAGACTTAAATGATATTGTGTATTTTTTTAAAAATTCTGATTTTAAGAAAATCTATCATGAGTTTTTATATTTATAATTTGAAAAATTAGTAACAAAAAAAATTTATTTTTTTAAAAAAGCAATAAGATCATGAATGACAATGAATGAAAATAAAAGTATTAAAACAATTAATGTTTTGGCTTTTAGCCCACATCCTGATGATGCTGAGATTGGGTGCGGCGGGCTTTTATTAAAACTTAAATCATTGGGCTATAGTACAGGAATAATTGATTTAACAAAGGGCGAGTTTTCAACTAGTGGGAATATTAAGCTAAGACAAATAGAAACAAGCAAGGCTTCTAAGATATTGAATTTAGATTTAAGGATAAATTTAAATCTAGGTGACTGTTTGATAAAAAAAAGTAAAATCAACATTGAAAAAGTGGTATATGTAATTAGAAAATATAAACCTTTACTTGTTCTTATACCTTATTTTATCGACAGACACCCTGACCATGAAAATTCTTATAAATTATTAAAAGAAAGCATTTTTTTTGCAGGTCTTCTAAAATATCCAATTAAAAATTTAGCAATAAGACAACCTTACAGGCCAAGCATTGTAATTAATTATATGCTGCATTACCAGTTTAATCCTAGCTTTATAGTTGATATAACTGATTTTTACCATTTAAAGATGAAAGCCTGCAGAGCGTACAAATCTCAACTTTATAGAAACGAGATTCCAGGTGATAGTTTTAATAATAAGAATAGTAGTAATTTAAAAACATATATTAACAGTAAATATTTTAGGCAAATGATATATTTTAGGGATAAATTTTATGGGTTAAAAATTAAATGTGATTTTGGAGAACCGTACTTTATAGAAGAAGAAATTAAGATTGATGACCCAGTTAATTTTTTTAAATATCTTATTTAGATATTTTATATTCGTATAGGTACAGTATTATATGCAATATTATATTGCTGTTCTATTATAAGCTGGTGTTCACTAAAATTATATAGCTTATATTATATCTTAAATAATTTTTATATACTTATTTTATATAGCTTATATAATGCTTATATGCTTATATAATATTTTCAGGTTTTTAATAAATTATTACAAATTTTTTAAATTTAAATTTTTAAAAAGTTATATGAAAATAGGAATTGTTTGTTATCCAACTTATGGAGGCAGCGGTGCATTGGCTGCTGAACTAGGAAAAGAATTAGCAAAAAGAGGAAACTGTGTCCACTTTATTAGCTATGGTCTTCCATTTAGAATTAATAGGAATATAAAAAATGTTTTTTTTCATGAAGTCGAGGTTATGAATTACCCATTATTTAGGTATCCACCATATACTTTATCTTTAAGTGTTAAAATATCTGAAATATTTGAGGAACAAAACCTAGATATATTACACGTTCATTATGCCATGCCACATGCTACTAGTGCCTACCTTGCAAAAAGAATTTCTTGTAATACAAAAAATAAAGAACTTAAGTTTATTACTACTTTACATGGTACTGATATCACGTTAGTTGGTAATCATCATTCTTTTTTTAAAATCACTAAGTTTAGCATAGAAAGCAGTAACGGTATTACTGCAGTATCTAATTATTTAAAAGATTTAACCATTACAACATTTGATATTAAAGAAGATAGGATAAAAGTAATTTATAATTTTGTAGATACTGAAGTTTTTAAAAAAGACTTTAATAAAAGTGATTACCAAAGAAAAGAAGTAATAAATAAACTAATTGGAAATAAATTTCTAGAAAAGAAAGATAAAGTAATAAGCCACATTTCAAATTTTAGACCAGTTAAGAATGTGCAAAATATTATTAAAGCTTTCTCGAAGATATCAAAAGCAATTAGTGCAAAATGTCTTTTAGTTGGTGATGGTCCTGAAATCTCATTGTGTAAAGAACTATGTAAAAAATTAGGAGTAGAAAAAAAAGTTATATTTTTAGGTATTTTAGAAGACATAAAGCCAGTTTTAAATGCTAGCGATTTATATTTACTCCCTTCAAAAAGTGAATCTTTTGGTTTATCAGCGTTAGAAGCTTTAAGTTTTTCTATTCCGGTAATTGGGACTAAAGTTGGTGGCCTAAAAGAAGTAGTTTTTAACGGAAAATGCGGATATTTAATAAACCCTGATAACTTTAATGAGATTGCGGAAAAGTCCTTAGAAATTTTAGCAGATGAAAATAAATATTTAAATATGGCTCAAAATGCAAGAGATAGGGCATTAGCTTTTGACTGCAACATTATAATACCAGAATATATTAATTATTATAAAACTATATTAATTTAAAGTTTTATTTAAAGCTTTATTAATATTTATAAATTATATAGATTTAATATTTTTGTTGACTAAATATCAGCATTTAATATAATTGAAGTTAAGTTTAAAAAGATTTAATGAAGGGAAAATTATGAAAAAAAATCTCCTTGCTTATTTTTTTGTGCTAATTCTATCTCTTATTTTAATTATATTTTTGTTTAGTGGTTGCATACCAAAAAATTTAGCTCAGTCTCTTGCAACAGCTCAACAAGGTCAGCAACAAGGACAAAATGGTCCTACACAACAATCTTTACCTGCAGAAACATCAGCAGAACAAACAACTCAAGCAACACCAGCTTATCAACTAACTGCAAAAGATTTAGTAATTCTTGCACAACCTGCAATTTGTTCAGTTACATCATATTATTCGGCTTTAGTTTATGATCCAAATAAAGCTGATTATTTTGGTCCTTATTATTCTTATGTTTATTATGGAACGGGGTTTTGTGTAAACCCATCAACAGGTCATGTTTTAACTGCTGCACATGTTGTTGATATACCTGAGGTTGATTTGAAATGGCAAGTTCTTGACCAGTATATTTTTGAGGCATACCCTGATTATTACTATGATTTAACAGAACAGGAATGGAATTGGATTTATGAGAATTATAAGGTAGTTGGCCAAACTAGTGATACTAAACTTGATCATGAAGTCTTAATACAATTTAATCAAGCTATATCTGGTTTAGCCACTAGTATTAATACTCCATACATGAGAGCTGAAATTGTAGATTTTAGCCCTTGGGAACAGAGAGATATAGCAATACTTAAAATTCAAGCTCAAACTGGTGGAGCATTATCTAGTGTAATTATAGGTGAATCAGGAATGATGGAAACCTTAGACGAAGTGTCAATTATTGGTTATCCTTGGACATCAGAAGTTGGACAGGACAATATTCTAAATCCAACTGTAACAACTGGCAGAGTGAGCGGGAAAATTATGATTGGAGGAACTGAAGTTTTACAAATACAAGGTGATGCTAGACCTGGTAATAGCGGTGGTCCTGTGCTTGACTCAAATGGAATGGTAATTGGAATGTTGACTATGGGAACTGATGAAACTAATAATTATTTAAGACCTGCTTCTGATTTAAAAGAAATGTTAAATAGAAATGGTGTTCAAAATTCACTTGGTTTAGTTGATGAGGAGTTTAAGCAAGGCCTTATTAATTATAGGATGGGTAATTACATGGAAGCTATAAACCATTTTAATGCAGTATTAAATTTAAATCAAAGACACTTGATTGCTCAGGAGTATAGGTCTAAAGCTCAACAGGGAGCTACATCAGCAACAACTCAAGCAAATCAATAATATGTTTATACATAGTGGAATATATATTTATACATATTGTAATAAGAATATTGTGATGGGCATAAATAATAAATTTTTATATAATAAAATTTTATTTCCTAATAGAATTGCTTTTTTAAAAGCTCTTATAGAGGACAATATTTTTATACCATTTATTAGGCTTTCTTCTAACAATATTATTTTAGTCATTATGGTCGTCTTATTTTATTTACTAATACTGTAAATAAAATAAGACGACCAAACCCTAAATTTTTCCTATTAAAATCACTTTTTAAGGATTAGATTTTTTTGTTTTTTAAGAAATTATTTTTATCTTTTTTATTTTTAATTTTTTGATAATTTTAATATTTGTTAAGCATTTTTTAAATTCTTATTTTAAATTTTTTTACTTTATATTATAAATTTTAAAATATTAATTTTTAAAATAATTGATTTAAAAATTAAAAAAGATTTTAGGAGGTATTATGAGAAGTGACAATGTAAAAAAGGGTGTATCAAGGCTACCACACAGATCATTATTTAAAGCTTTAGGCTTTACAAATCAAGACTTAGAAAAGCCTTTAATAGGTGTTGTGAATTCGTATAATACAATAATACCTGGCCATATGTTTTTAAATAATATTGTAAATGCGGTAAAAGAAGGAATATTAGCAGCTGGCGGGGTTCCTCAAGAGTTTTCAACAATTGGAATTTGTGATGGAATTGCGATGAATCATGAAGGTATGAAGTATTCTTTAGCCAGCAGAGAGCTTATTGCTGACAGCATAGAATCAGTTGCTATGGCTCATGGCTTTGACGGTATTGTTTTGGTACCAAATTGCGACAAAATAATTCCTGGTATGATAATGGGAGCATTAAGACTAAATATACCTGCAATAGTTATTAGCGGTGGTCCAATGCTTGCAGGAAGATATAAGGATAAATCAATAGATTTAAGTAACTGTTTTGAAGCTGTTGGTGGTTATTCCACTGGAAAATATTCTGATATTGATTTAATTGAGATTGAAAATGAAGCATGTCCTACTTGCGGCAGCTGTGCTGGAATGTTTACTGCTAATTCAATGAACTGTCTTTCTGAAGCAATAGGAATAGCTCTTCCGGGTAATGGGACAATTCCTGCGGTTTACTCAAAAAGAATAAGGCTTGCAAAAGAAGCTGGAGTAAAAATTTTGGAACTTGTTAAAAAGCAAATAAAACCAAGAGATATTATTAATCTGGATTCAATTTGTAATGCTTTAGCTGTTGATATGGCTGTTGGTTGTTCTACAAATACAATTTTACATTTAACTGCAATTGCAAAAGAAGCAAAGGTTGAATTTTCATTAGAACTTGTCAATGAAATTAGTAAAAAAACTCCAAACCTATGTAGACTTAGCCCTGCAGGCCCAAACCATATTGAAGATCTTTATTTTGCTGGAGGAATCCAGGCTGTAATGAATGAATTATTAAAAGCTGGTTTATTAAATGGAAATACAACTACCTGTACTGGATTAAATGTACGAGAAAATATAAAAGATTCAGAAATAGTGGATAAACAAATAATAAGAACAGTAGAAAATCCTTATAGTTATGATGGTGGCCTAGCAGTCTTATGGGGTAATCTTGCCCCTGAAGGTTGTATAGTTAAAAAGTCGGCTGTAGATGCTTCAATGTTAAAACATAAAGGACAAGCAGTAGTCTTTGATAGTGAAGAAGAAGCAATGCAGGCAATTCTTTCAAAAAAAATAAAAAAAGGTAATGTTTTGATAATAAGATATGAGGGTCCAAAAGGTGGTCCAGGAATGAGGGAGATGTTATCGCCAACTTCTGCTATTGCAGGGGCAGGTCTTGATAAGGATGTTGCACTAATCACTGATGGAAGATTTTCAGGTGCAACAAGGGGTGCATCTATTGGGCATGTATCACCAGAAGCTCAAGAAAAAGGACCAATTGCTATTGTAAAAAATAATGATTTAATAGAAATAGATATCCCTAATAATTCTATAAATATAATTATAAGTCAGGAGGAGCTTGCACAAAGATTTGAAAGTTTTAAAGTGCCTGATTTAAAAATAAAACATGGGTATTTATATAGATATGCAAAGATGGTTTCTTCAGCTTCAAAAGGCGCTGTATTAGAGTAGAACAGGTTATTATAACTTAAACCTGTTTTAAATAAACTGAAAACCATTAATCTATAAAACTGACTTAAAATTGTATGATAAATAATAAAAGTTTAAATTTATAATTTAAATTTAAAGTTATAGTTTTTAAAGTTAAAGTTTTAATTTTTTAATATTTTTAATGTTATAAATTATTAAAATATGTTATAATCACAAAAAATGTTATAAAGTTGTTACTAAGTCACTCTATGCATATTGTATGCTATGTATATTGTATTTATTTAAATATAATTTTAAGTATTTAAAAGAAGCGAAATTAAAAAATAAAAGGGGAATTATATGGGTAAAATAACTGGTGCTCAAATGATTGTAAAATGCTTAAAAAAAGAAGGAGTAGAAGTTATATTTGGATTTCCTGGCGGTGTTGTCATACCCATATATGATGCATTATACGACAGTGATATTAGGCACATATTAGTAAGGCACGAACAGGGTGCAGCTCATGCTGCTGATGGATATGCAAGAGCTACTGGAAAAACTGGAGTTTGCCTTGCAACATCTGGACCTGGTGCTACTAATTTAATTACAGGAATTGCAAATGCTTATATGGATTCTATTCCTATTGTAGCAATAACCGGTCAGGTTTCTACTCAAATAATAGGAACTGATGCTTTTCAAGAAGCTGACATTACTGGTATTACTGCACCTATAACTAAACATAATTATTTAATTAAAGACATTAGAGAACTGCCAGGGGTAATAGCAGAAGCTTTCTATATAGCTTCTACTGGAAGACCTGGTCCTGTTCTTATTGATATCCCTGTAGATATTTCAAAAGGATATATAGATGAAAATGCAAAATCGAGTTTAAACCTTGTTGGCTATAAGCCAACTTATAAAGGCAATCCTAAGCAAATAATTAGTGCAGTAAAAAAAATAAATGAAAGTAAAAAACCTGTAATTTTTTCAGGTGGCGGTGTTATATCTTCTAATGCAAGTGATGAGCTTGCCGAATTTGCAAGATTAACCCAATTACCTGTAATTACTACACTAATGGGTAAAGGTTCTTATCCAGAAACTGATAGACTTTCGTTAGGAATGGCTGGAATGCATGGGACAAAATATGCTAACTTAGCTTTTACCTCTACAGATTTGATTATTGCTATAGGAGTTAGATTTGATGACCGGATAACGGGAAAGCTTAGTGAGTTTGCAAAAAATGCAGATGTTATACATATAGATATTGACCCTGCAGAAATTGGTAAAAATGTAAAAGTCAATGTTCCTATTGTTGGAGATGCTAAAAATGTTTTAATTGATTTAATTTCAAAATACAAAGAAGTTATAAAAGATGAAAAAAATCCAGCTCACCAGGAGTGGCTAGAATATGTTTTAAAATTAAAAGAACAGAATCCTTTAAATTATGATAGAACTTCTAATACATTAAAACCTCAATTTATTATTGAAAAAATTTATGAAATTACTAAAGGTGAGGCAATAATAAGTACTGAAGTTGGGCAAAATCAAATGTGGACAGCACAATATTATAAATTTATAAAACCTAGAACATTAATTACCTCAGGTGGATTAGGGGCTATGGGTTTTGGGTTTCCTGCAGCTATTGGTGCAAAAATCGGCAATCCGGGCAAAATAGTAATAGACATTGCTGGTGATGGTAGTATACAAATGAATAGCCAGGAACTTGCTACTGCAGTTATAAACAAAGTTCCTGTAAAAGTTATGATCTTAAATAATGGTTATTTAGGAATGGTTAGACAGTGGCAGGAATTTTTTTGGCATAAAAGGTATTCCCATACCTGCATAAGAGATAGTGTAGATTTTGTCAAATTAGCTGAAGCTTATGGTGCTGTTGGTTTTAAAGTTACAAAAAAGGAAGAAGTAGAAGATGCTATCGATAAAGCTTTAAAAATTGATAATGTAGTTTTTATTGATTTTTGGATTGATTGTGAAGAAAATGTTTTGCCGATGGTTCCTGCTGGTCATCCAATTAGCGATATGATAGATTACAGTTAGTATAATATACATAGATATACATAGGTTTAAGTTAATATATAAAATTAAAGGTGAGATATGAGTGTAAATCATATAATATCAGTTTTAGTTGAAAATAAAGCAGGTGTACTTGCAAAAATCTCGGGGCTTTTTTCAAGGCGGGGTTTTAATATTGAAAGTTTAGCAGTTGGCCCAACTGAAGATGAGAAAATATCAAGAATTACATTAGTAGTTAATGCTGAAACACATAGCATTGAACAAATTACAAAACAACTTTATAAGCTTATAAATGTGTTAAAAATTCAAGAGCTTGACCCTTCAAATATTGTTGAAAGAGAGCTGGTGTTAATTAAAGTAAATACTGATGGGAATACTAGAGCTGAAATTTTAGAAATTGCAAACATTTTTCGAGCAAGCATAGTAGATGTAGCAAAGAAAAGCTTGGTTATTGAAATGACAGGTACCAGTAGGAAAATTAAGGGAATCGAAGAGCTTTTAAAACCTTATGGAATAATTGAACTTGTTAGA